>VGIY01000403.1 GCA_016867695.1 Candidatus Eiseniibacteriota bacterium
CCCTCGCCGCGGTTGCCTGGGCCGCCTGCCTCCCCGCGTCCTGGGGTGGGGCGGCTCTGGCGGCGGCGCTGGGCGCGGGGGTGGGCCTGGCCTGTCTGGGCCGCGAGATCGAGGGCCTGCGCCGACATCGTAACGAGAAGAGGGAACAAGCATTGCTGCCCGCGGATGAAGCGGACTGCGAAGTAGCGCCCCTCGTCCTCCGGCGTGATGCCGCCGCGCGTCTGGCGCGCCTCGGCCTGCTCGATTCGCTCGCCGCCGGCATGCTCGTCCTGGCCCTCGCCGCCGGAGTCCCGGCGCTTCTGCTGCCCCTGGCGGGCATCGTCCCCTCGCCGGCGGCGGCCGCCCTCGGCCCCTCCTGGACCGGCGGAGCCCCGGGGGGGTTCACCCCCGCGCGCCTGGCCTGCTTCGGCCCTGGCTTCATCCTCGGCCTGCTCTTCGTCGGGGCATCCGCGGTCGGCGGCGGGCTGCGGGCGGGGGAGCGGGGCGGCGCGAGCGGGCCGGGCAGGCACCCTTCACCGCCTGTCCGACCGGCCGCTCCGCTCCGCCTGGAGGAGGCTCGCCCCCCGCGGCAGGGGCTGCGGTGCCTGCTGGAGCTGATGCTCATCCAGGCCGGGTTCAGCGACCGCTTCATGCAGCGCTCCGGCTTCACCCTGCTCCTGGGCGGGGCCGTTCCCGGCCGGATTGTGGGGCGCGAAGGGGAGGGCGCGCGCCGAAGGTTCATCTGCGGAATGCTGGGCGATCGGCCGCCCAACACGCAGCCGCTGATGGCCGCGGCGCTCGTCGGCGCGCTCGACCGCGTCCTGGAGGCGGGGGCGGACGACCCCGGGCGCTCGCCGCGGCGCCTGCTGCAATGGGGCGGCAGCCTGCTCGCCCAGTGGGGCGATCGGATGGTCTGGGGCTTCCTGCGGCCGGCGCTGGCGCTGCTCGCAGTCTGGCTGCTGCCGCTCTCGGTGAGCGGCGCCCTGCTCGGCTGGTTCCTCTTCGCGACGGCGGCCGAGCTGCTGGCCAGACGGGGCCTGTACCGCTGGGGCTGGCGCGCGGGGTGGGACCTCGTGCCGCTCAGGGCAGGCGCCCTCTGGCGGCGCCTGGAGTCGGGCCGGGCGCTGGCCCTGCCCCTCCTGGCGGCGGGGGCGCTGCTCTGGATCGGGGCGGGTTGGTGGCATCTCGGGGCGCATGCCCTTTGGACAGCGCCCGCCGGCTCGACTATGCTCGGTCTCTTCTGCGGAGCGCTCACCGCCCGGCGTCCGATCGCCAGGGGCTGGATCGGGGCGGCGGCGTTGGCGGCGGCGGCCCTGGGCGAGCGGGCCATGTTCTGATCCCCCGGGCGGCGGCCCGGTGGACGGGGGGAGAGTGCACGAGGCCAAGGTCACGGTCTGCAACGTGCCGGGGATCCACGCGCGGCCGGCGGCGATCCTGGTCCAGAGGGCGAGCCTCTTCAAGGCCGACCTCTTCCTGGCCACGCGCGGTCTGACGGTCAACGCGAAGAGCATCATGGGCGTCATGATGCTCGCCGCGGAGACGGGCACGGAGCTGACCATCCGGGGCGAGGGCCCCGACGAGCGAGAGGCGGTCGAGGCGTTGTGCTCGCTGGTCGCCTCGGGCTTCGGCGAGTAGCGGGTTGAGCGGGCCGCGCGGGGCGGGTTGCACGACGGGGCGCGGGCGGGGGGAGCGGGCCGGCGGCCACGGGCGTGCGGGGCGGCCGGGCCCCCCGCGGGACGAGGAGCGGGGATGGTGCGCAGGGGCAGGCGCAGGGAGCTGCAGGGCCGGGGCGCCTCGCCCGGGCTGGCCGTCGGCCGCGCCCATCGACTCACGTCGCGCGAGATCCGCGTTCCGCCCGATGAGCTCCCCCTCGGGGGAGCGGGCGCCGAGATCCGCCGCTTCCGCCGGGCGCTGCGCGCGGCGCGCCGCGAGATCCAGCAGCTGCGGGACCGCCTCGGGCGCGGCGGCGACGATCCGGGCACGCAGATCCTCGGCTCGCACCTGCTGATCCTCCAGGACCGCGAGCTGATGCGCGAGATCGTCGCCGCGATCGCCGGCGAGCGGCTGGGCGCCGCGCACATCGCCCAGCGCGTCTTCCTGGCCAAGGCCCACTACCTGGAGTCACTCTCGAGCGAGCTCTTCCGCGCGCGCGCCGCCGACATCCGCGACGTGAGCAACCGGCTCCTCGGCCACCTGCTGGCCGAGGAACGCGCCCCGGGGGCGGGGATCCCGGAGGGGGCGGTGCTGGTCGCGGCGGAGATCGCCCCCAGCGAGGTGGCGGCGATCAGCCCGCAGCTCGTGGCGGCGATGCTGCTGCAGCGCGGCACGCTGGTCTCGCACGTGACGATCATGGCCCGGTCGCGGGGCATCCCCGCCGTCGTCGGGCTGGGCGAGGCGCTCGACGACATCGCCGACGGCGAGACGCTGCTCGTCGACGGGGCGCGCGGCCTGGTCGTGGTGGCGCCGCAGCCGGAGGACCTGGAGCGTTTCCATCAGGGGCGCGCCCGCGAGGCGCGCGTGGCCCAACTGCTGGCCGGCGCCGAGGATCGCCCGACCGAGACGCGCGACGGCCGCCGCGTGCCGGTGCTGGCCAACATCGACCGGCCGGAGGACGCCGGCGCCGCCCTGGCCGCCGGCGCCGAGGGCATCGGGCTCTTCCGCACCGAGTTCTTCTTCATGGACGCCGCCTCGTTTCCCGACGAGGAGACGCAGGTGGGGGCCTACCGGGAGGCGGTGCGGGCGCTGGCCGGGCGTCCGGTGACGATCCGCACGCTCGATCTGGGGGGCGACAAGCAGGCGGCGCTGATGGGCGTCGCCCCGGAGGAGAACCCCTATCTCGGCCTGCGCGGCGTGCGCTTCTGCCTGCAGCATCCGGAGATCTTCTCCACGCAGCTGCGCGCGCTCGCGCGCGTCGCCGCCGAGGGGCCCCTGCGCCTGCTCGTGCCGATGGTCGGCGATGTCGGCCAGCTGCGCGAGACGCGCCGGCTT
>VGIY01000404.1 GCA_016867695.1 Candidatus Eiseniibacteriota bacterium
GCCGTCCGCCGCGCCCCCCCCCCCCGACGAACCGCTTCCGCAGCGGCCCTGACCGCGGCGGCCTTGACCTTCGCCCCTCTTGGGTGTAACATACTCTCGGGCTTGCACATGTCGGGGGGGCACCCGCTCCTCCGCCGCCCCGGATCCGAGGCACCCACACCGGAGGAGGACTCTCACCCATGAGGCGAACAGCAGGATTGCTCGCCCTGTTGCTCCTGGCGGCCGCCCCGGCGATCGCCGTCGACACCAACATCTACAACATCCGCACCGGCGCCCATTCGACCGGCACGCTGGTCACCGTCGGCGAGCTCACGGATGTCGTCGTCACCGCCTCGGGCCGCTTCGGCTTCTGCGTCCAGGAGCTCGTCGGGCTGGCCCCGCCCCCCTACACCTACATGTACTGCGGTCTCTGGGTCTACACGAACGGCACGCACGTCGGACAGCTCAAGAAGGGAGATCTCGTCGCCGTCACCGGCCTCACCGAGGAGTACTTCGGGCTGACCGAGATCAACGTCGTCACCGCGGGCGGCGACGGCGACTATGCCGTCGTCGGCTCGGCGCCGGTGCCCGCTCCTGTGCACCTGCGCATCGCCGACATCAACGACACGGGCCCCTTCAACGAGGCCTTCGAGTCCATCCTCGTGCGCGTCGACCTGAACGACCCGACGCTCTACGCGCGGGCCAGAGACAGCTTCAACGAGTGGTACCTGTCGACCAGCCCGACGATCGGCCAGGGGGACTCGATCCTCATCGACAGCTACTCCGCCGATCCGAGCCCCGACGGGGACTTCGACTACGTGATCCCCCCCGAGGGCACGCTGCTCTCCTACGTCCAGGGCATGCTCACCTACAATTACAGCAAGTTCAAGATCGCCCCGCGCAACTGCGTCGAGGACCTGGGCATGGCCTGCGCCCCGGCTCTGCGCGGCGCGTGGGCGCGCAGCAACGCGCAGGTCGACGTGCTCTTCGCCGTCCCGGTCGACCCGGCGAGCGCCGGGAACCCGAACAACTACTACTTCGAGTCGCCCCTGGCGGTGCTCGGCGCCGCCCGCGACGCCATCGACCCCCGCCTCGTGCACCTGACCACCTCGGCGCAGACGCCCGGCACGGGCGACATCCTCTACGTCGAGGACGTGCTCTCCGAGGGAGACCTCGTCCCGGTGCCGCCCAACGCGCAGGCGAGCTTCACGCAGGGCCTGCTCTCGCTCTACAACATCCAGTACGTGCCCAACGTGCTGCAGGGCAACTCCCCCTACAACAACAAGATCGTCACCACCTCGGGCCGCGTGGCCGCCGTCGACGGCAACAGCTACTACCTCCAGGAGGGGGACGCCGGCCCCTTCAAGCACCTCTACGCCCGCGTCGCCCCCTACGGCTCCCTCGCCGTCGGCGACTCGGTCCTCCTGGCTGGCCGCGTCCTCGAGTACTTCAACTCGACCTACATCGGCTACTCGGCCGGCGTGCAGCTGTGGGAGAACCTCGGGCCGGCGACGAGCCCGGTCATCGCCCACCCGGTCACGGCCGGCCAGATCATCTACAACGCCTTCCCCGTCACCGGCCAGCCCTGGCGGCCGGGCAACAACCTGCCCGAGCCCTGGGAGGACGCGCTCGTCCATCTGACCACGCCGGTCTACGCCGACAGCGTCGCCGCCCAGGCCGCCCTCTACGGCGAGTGGTGGCTGCTCGCCGGCACCGACAGCTGCCGCACCGACATCCGGCACAGCCTGAACGACTTCGGCGACCTGCTCTCGCCGCGCGGCCTCTGGGTGGGCGACTCGCTCGACATGACCGGCATCCTGCGCTACGAGTACACGCTCTACCGGCTCGTCCCCCGCGACCAGTCCGACATCGTCATCCTGCACAGCAACATGGGCGTGAACGAGATCCCCCGCGACCTGCTGGCCAGCCTTTCGCAGAATCACCCCAATCCCTTCGCCGGCGGCACGACCCTCCGCTTCCGCCTCGAGGACCACGCCACCGTCTCGGCCGAGGTCTTCGACGTCACCGGAGCCTGCGTGCGGCGGCTCCTGGATCGCCAGCCGGCCCGGGCTGGGGAGCACATGGTCCACTGGGACGGCCGCACCGACCGCGGCCTCCGCGCCGAGGCGGGAACCTACTTCTACCGTCTGACCGTGGACGGCCGCAGCGAGGCGCGCCAGATGGTGCGCATCGACTGAGAGCGGCCGGCGCCCGGCCGCGTCCCGCGCGGCCGGGCCGTTGCGGATGAAGCAGAGCCGCCCGGGGCCGAGGCCCCGGGCGGCTCTGCTCGCACCGGACGAAGTCTCAGATCCGGTCGTCCTCGCGGGTGAAGTCGATCACCCGCAGGCCTCCGCCGCGGCGCCGGCGCGTCCAGCCGCCGAAGGGGCCGCCGGGGCGCCGCCAGTCGAGGTAGATCCAGCCGAAGACGATCCCGCCCAGGTGCGCCGCATGGGCGATGCTGTCTCCCGGCTGGCCGAGCGAATTGAGCAGGGCGATGCCCCCGATGATGAAGACGAAGACGCGCACCGGGATGGGGAAGAGGAAGTAGAGCAGGATCCGCCTCTCCGGGAAGTAGCGCGCGTAGGCCAGCAGCAGGCCGTAGATCGCCCCCGAGGCGCCGATCGTCGGGATGTAGCCGCGCGGCGTGAAGAGCAGCGTCAGCAGCCCCGCCCCGACCCCGGTGAAGAAGTAGTACTGCAGGAAGCGGCGCGTGCCCCACAGGCGCTCGAGCTCGCCGCCGAACATCCAGAGGGTGAACATGTTGATGAAGAGGTGGAAGAAGCCGCCGTGGAGGAAGAGGTAGGTGACCGGCTGCCAGAGGAAGCCCTTCTGCAAGACCAGCGCCGGCACGATGCCGAGCAGCGTCTCCAGCCGGCCGACCGGATAGAGCCGCGGCACGAGGTAGCCCTGCTCGCGCACGGTGACCATCAGGTCCCGGCCGAGGAAGCCGATGCCCCCGGCCAGGATGTAGTGCTGCATCAGGTAGAC
>VGIY01000405.1 GCA_016867695.1 Candidatus Eiseniibacteriota bacterium
ACCCCTCAGGGCCCCTGCTCGAGCACGAGCCGCTGGCGGTCCTCCTCGGGAACGTCGTGCCAGTGGCAGCCGTAGCGGCTGCAGAGCAGCAGGTCCAGCTCCGTGCGCACCGCGGCGACGCGGATCCGCACCGCCGCGGCGCCGCACTGCGCGCAGCGCAGCTTCGCGTCGAGCAGCGAGACGCCGCAGCGGGGACAGGCCAGGTCCCGCACCTGGTCGCCCGCGCCCAGGGCGATCGTCGACTCCTGGTCGAAGACATTGAAGCGCGCCGAGAGCCGCAGGTCCCCCAGGGCCCCGTCGGGGGCGATGGCGCGGAAGTGGATCCAGTCCCCCTCGACGATCTCCGCCCGGCAGAGAGGGCACGAGGTGTGCAAGTAGGTTCCGGTGCGCAGCACCCGGCGGGGCTGCGGGCAGGGGGGCGGCGCGCCACGCGCCCGGGGAGCATCGTTGTCGCTTCGGTCCATGCCGCGTCTCCTTGATTCGCGGGACCGCGCCCGGCCGGCAGCGCCTCAGTCGATCGCGTCGAACGGGCAGGCGCGATAGCAGGACATGCAGCGCGTGCACTTGTCGAGCAGGATCTCGGCCACCTCCTTCTTCTCCCAGCGGATGGCCTCCGAGGGGCAGGCCTTGAAGCAGAGCCCGCAGCGCTTGCACAGCTCCGGGCTCACCGTGAACTTGAGCAGCGCCTTGCAGGCCTTCGCCCGGCAGAGGCCCAGGCGGATGTGCTCTTCGTACTCGTGGCGGAAGTAGCGCAGCGTGGTCAGCACCGGGTTGGGCGCGGTCTGCCCGAGGCCGCAGAGCGAGGACTGGCCGATGACCACCGCCAGGCGCTCCAGGCTGGCGGTGTCCTCGTCGCGGCCGCGGCCGTTGCAGATGCGGTCGAGGATCTCGAGCATCTGCAGCGTCCCCTCGCGGCAGGGCGTGCACTTGCCGCACGACTCCTCGGCGGTGAACTCGAGGAAGAACTTGGCGATGTCGACCATGCAGGTGGAGGAATCCATCACCACCATGCCGCCGGAGCCCATGATCGCGCCGGTCGCGGGGATCGACTCGAAGTCCACCGGCGTGTCGGCCAGCGCATCGGGTATGCAGCCGCCCGAGGGTCCGCCGACCTGGACCGCCTTCAGCTTCTTGTTGCCGGGAATGCCGCCGCCCACGTCGAAGACGATCTTCCGCAGCGGCGTGCCCATGGGCACCTCGATCAGGCCGATGTTGCGCACCTGGCCGGTCAGGGCGAAGACCTTCGTGCCGGCGCTCCGCTCGGTGCCGATGCTGTAGAACCACTTGGCGCCGCGGTGGATGATCTGGGGCACGTTGGCGTAGGTCTCGACGTTGTTGAGCACCGAGGGCTTGTCCCACAGACCCTTGTGCGCCGGGAAGGGAGGTCGCGGCCGCGGCATCCCGCGGCGCCCCTCGATCGAGCGCATCAGCGCCGTCTCCTCGCCGCAGACGAAGGCGCCCGCCCCGTGGTAGAGCTCGATCTCCATGTCGAAGCCGCTGCCGAGGATGTCCTCGCCGAGCAGTCCGTACTCCTTGGCCTGGGCGACGGCGATGTTCAGCCGCTCGATGGCCAGCGGGTACTCGGCGCGCACGTAGATGTAGCCGTGGTGGGCGCCGATCGCCTTGGCGCCGATGATCATGCCCTCCAGGACGGCGTGCGGGTCGGCCTCGAGGATCGAGCGGTCCATGAAGGCCCCGGGATCCCCCTCGTCGCCGTTGCAGAGGATGTACTTGGGCGAGCCCTCGGCGGCGGCGGCGAACTGCCACTTGAGCCCCGTGGGGAAGCCCGCGCCCCCGCGGCCGCGCAGTCCGGAGGCCTTGATCTCCTCGACGATCTGCGCCGGCGTCATCTCCGTGAGCGCCTTGGCCGCGCCCAGGTAGCCGTCGCGGGCGATGTACTCGTCGATCTTCTCCGGATCGATCAGCCCGCGGTTGCGGAGCGCGACGAGGAGCTGGTTCTTGAAGAAGCCGATGTCGGCCAGCTTGGGGATCGCCTCGGCGCCCTTCTTGGGCTCGAAGAGGTGCTTCTTCACCACGCGGCCCTTGATCAGGTACTCCTCGACCAGGAAGGGCACGTCGGCGGGCGTCAGGCGCTGGTAGAAGATCCCGTCCGGATAGGCCACCAGCAGCGGCCCCGCGGCGCAGAAGCCGTTGCACCCGGTCGCCGTCACCTGGACCTCCGACTCGAGGCCGCGGCGGCGGATCTCCTGCTCGAGCGCCTCCTTGACGCGCATCGAACCGCTGGCCACGCAGCCGGTCCCGGCGCAGATGAGCAAGTGCGTCCTGTAGGTCTGGGTCATGTTTCCTTCTCGCTTCCGTCCGGGCCGGCGGCACGGGGCCCGCGCCGGCGGCCGCCGGCCGGGGGACGCCTGCCGCCCGCCCCGCTCACCCGGTCGTCTCGCTGCCCTCGGCGAAGGCCAGCTCGGCGACCGGCTTGCCCCCCATGACGTGTCCGGCGAAGATCCGCTCCGCCTTCTGCGCGTCCAGGCGCGTGTACTTGACCGGCGCCTGCTCCTGCACCTCGACGGTCATCATCGGCTCGTGGCTGCAGAGCCCGGCGCAGCCCGAGGAGGTCAGGATGACGTCCTGGACGCCCCCCTCCGAGATCAGCCGCAGGAGCATGCTCATCACCGGCCTGGCGCCCGCGGCGATGCCGCAGGTGCCCATGTGCACCGTCACCTTGACGCGATAGTGCCCGTCGCGCAGGTTGACCGTGCCCTTGACCTCCTCCTGGATCCTCTTCAGATCCTCGATGCGCAGCTTAGCCATCGTCCTCACCTCCGTCGGCCTCGCCATCCGCCCCGGGCGGGCGGCCGAGCAGCTCGCGAATCAGCCTCAGCACCGCCGGGTCGGTGAGCGGCGCCCCCTGCAGATGTTCCCGGATCTCGCGCGTGTCGAAGCCGGTCGCCCGGCCGTCGACGGCGTGCTCGAAGACGAAGTCCGTCTCCGGGTGGCCGAGGAG
>VGIY01000406.1 GCA_016867695.1 Candidatus Eiseniibacteriota bacterium
GCGCCTGAAGCGCTTCCTGATCAAGGCGGGCTACCGGGTGACGACGATGGACGCCAGCGGAGCGCACGGCCCGGTCGAGATCCTCTTCTCGATCATCCGCCGGCGCCAGCTCGCGCGCGTCGAGCGGGTCATCCGCCGCTGCAGTCCGCGCGCCTTCTACACGATCGAGGATGTGCGCTTCGCCAGCGGGCCGGAGCCCCTTGCCGGGCGTTTCCGCGGCCGCCCGCAGCTGCGCAGCCTGATCTCGCGCCGCAAGGGAAAGTGAGCCGGGAAGGATTCGCGGGCCGCGCACCGCGGCGCCGCGACGGTCCGGCGCCCCGACCGGAAGCCGGGCCAGAGCCCCGGGTCACTCCCGCATCGCGCCCAGCTCGAGCTGCCCCGCGAGCACCCGCCGCACCGGCTCGAAGCTGCGCCGGTGCCAGGGCGTGGGGCCGAGCCTCTCCAGCGCGGCAAGGTGCTCGCGCGTCGGGTAGCCGAAGTGGCGCTCGAAGCCATACCCGGGGAGCGTCTCGGCCAGCGCGCGCATGGCCCGGTCGCGGGTCACCTTGGCGACGATGCTCGCCGCGGCGATCGACACCGAGAGCGCGTCGCCATGGATCAGCGCCCGCTGGCGCAGGCCCAGCCCGGGGATCTCGAAGCCGTCGACGAGCAGGGCGTCGGGCTCGACCCCGAGCCGCTCGACGGCCCGGCGCATGGCCAGGAAGCTGGCCCGGCGGATGTTCAGGCGATCGATCTCCTCCGGGCTCGCCTCGGCCCAGGCGATGCGCGCCCCCGAGTCGCCCAGGGCAAGAAGAAGCCTCTCGCGCTGCTCGCGCGAGAGGCGCTTGGAGTCGTCGATCCCCCGGGGTGCGCGCCGGCCGAGGACCACGGCGCCGGCCACCACGGGCCCCGCCAGGCACCCCCGGCCCGCCTCGTCGACCCCGGCGACGCAGGCACAGCCGCGGCGCTTCCAGCAGCCCTCGAAGCGCCGCGTCGGGCCCGGCCGGTTCATGCCTCGCCGGGTCCCGCCTCGGGCTTGGCCTGCGGCGCGCGGCCCCGCTGAGCGGCGCCGCGGGGGGCGCGCCCCTGATCCTGCGACCGCTCGCGGATGCGGGCGCTCTTGCCCTTGCGGCCGCGCAGGTAGGTCAGCTTCGCCCGGCGCACGCGGCCGTGACGGACGACCTCGATCGCCGTCACGTTCGGGGAGTGGATGGGGAAGATGCGCTCGACGGCGACCCCGTCGCTGATCTTGCGCACGGTGACCGTCTCGCGCAGCCCGCTGTTGTTGCGCGCCACGACCACGCCCTGGAAGAGCTGCGAACGGACCTTCTCGCCCTCCACCACGCGCACGGCGACCTGCACCGTGTCCCCTGGCGCGAATCCGGGGATCTCCGCCTTCAACTGCCGCGCCTCGATGTTCCGCAGGACCTCCATCCGTCCCTCCCTCTTCCGTTCCGCTCCGGCCCTAGGCGCCGGACCCGCCCCACCGCTGTCGGGGGGCGTCCGTGCCGGCCCAACCCAGCTCGCGCAGATGGCGAGCGTCCTCGTCGCTCAGCGCCGCCCCGGCGAGCAGGTCGGGCCGGCGGCGAAGCGTGCGCTCGAGCGCGTCCCGCCTCCGCCAGCGGCCGACCTCCCCGTGATGTCCGGAGAGCAGCACCGGCGGCACTCCCCGCCCCTCCCAGACCTCGGGGCGCGTGTAGTACGCGCAGTCGAGCAGGCCCGACGAGAAGCTGTCGCCGCGAGCCGAGTCGAGATCGCCCAGAACTCCGGGGATCAGCCGCAGCAGGCCGTCGATCACGACCATCGCCGCCAGCTCTCCGCCGGAGAGGACGAAGTCGCCGAGCGACACCTCCCGGTCGACGAGGCCGCGAATGCGCTCGTCCACCCCCTTGTAGCGCCCGCAGACGAGCACCAGGTCGGCGCCCCCCGCGCGCTGCTCGAAGAAGGCCTGCGTGAGGGACTCGCCCTGCGGGCTGAGCAGAATCACCTCGCGCGGCCCGGCCGGCGGCGGCAGCGCCGCCAGCGCTCGCGCCACCGGCTCGACCTTGAGCACCATCCCGGGGCCGCCCCCGTACGGCGCGTCGTCGATCGTCCGGTGACGATCGTCGGCGTAGTCGCGCAGGTTGACGATCCGCAGCGTCGCCAGGCCCTTCTCGAGGGCGATGCGGATCATCCCCTACGCGTCCAGTCCGGCGAAGAGACCGGGGAACCCGGTCAGCACCGTGATCGCCGCTCGCGGCGCTCCGCCCGTCACGGTGCGATCAACCCCTCGAGATCCTTGAGCACCACGCGCCCCGCCTCGAGATCGATGAGCGCGATGGCGTCGTCGATGACCGGGATCAGGAACTCCCGCCCGTCGCCGTGGACGACGAAGACGTCGTTGCCGCCCGTGGCCATGACCTCCCGAATCCGGCCGACACACTCGCCGTCCGCGCCGTAGACCCGCAGCCCGAGCAACTGGTACTCGTAGTAGCTGCCCTCCTGCGGAGGCGGAAGCGCCGCGGCCGGCACCTCCACGTGGCAGCCGGCCCAGGGTTTGACCGCCTCGACGCTCTCGCGCCCCACGAAGCGGGCGACGAACTTGCCGACCATGGCGCGGCTGTCCGCCACCGTCGCCTCCACCCGGCCCGCTGGCGTCAGGACGAACACCCGGGCTCCGGCGGCGAAGCGGTCCGGGGCGTCGGCGTAGTAGTGGACGACGATCTCGCCCTTCAGGCCGAAGGGCTTGCCGATCCGCCCCACGCGGACCCAGGTGTCGGCGACCGCAGCCATGCCGGGCCCCTCCAGCGCGACGCCGGGCGGCCGCTCCCGCGCGAGCGGGTCGCCGCGCCCGGCCCGCGCCGGCGCCCTACTCGAGGATCTCGAGCACGGCGCGCTTGTTCTCCTTCGTGGCCGCCGCCGAGAGCAGCGTGCGGATTGCCCGGATCGTGCGGCCGTGCTTGCCGATCACCTTGCCGAGATCGCCATCCCCGACCCA
>VGIY01000407.1 GCA_016867695.1 Candidatus Eiseniibacteriota bacterium
CGAGCGCCGAGGAAACGCGCCTCTCCTCCGGGCGCGTCTCGGGGTGGAGCCGGGCGACCACGCTGGCCACCGACAGGTCCCCCTGCCCGATCTTGGCGTAGAGCAGCGGCGCGTCGGCCAGGCCGAAGCTCTGGGAGACATCTTGCAGGTCGCGGTCGGCGGCAGGCGACAGGTGGCGCTTCTTCAATTCCCGGGCGAGCATCTCCCGCCCTAGACGCACCGAGCCCTCCAGGCGCTCCTCCTGGAGCCAGCGGCGGATCTTGCTCTTCGCCCGGCTCGAGACGGCGAGCTTCAGCCAGGCCTCGTTCGGCTGCCCCTGGGGCGAGGAGATGACCTCGACCACCTCCCCGCTGCGCAGCGCGTAGCGCAGCGGGACGATGCGCCCGTTGACCTTCGCCCCCACGCAGTGGTTGCCGAGGTCGGTGTGGATGGCGTAGGCGAAGTCCAGCGGCGTCGCCCCCCGGGGCAGGCGGATGACGCTGCCCCGGGGCGTAAAGACAAACACCTCATCCTGATAGAGAGATGTCTTCAGGAAGTCGATGAACTCCCTGGGGTCCCCGGAGTCCCCCTGCCACTCGGTCGTGCCGGCGGCGATGAAGTCCCCCAGCTTCTCCTCCAGCTCCCGGTCGGAGGGCCGGACCCCCTCCTTGTAGGCGTAGTGGGCGGCAATGCCGATCTCGGAGACGACGTGCATCTCGCGGGTGCGGATCTGGATCTCCACCCGCTGGCGCTGCTCGGGCACGACCACCGCGGTGTGCAGCGACTGGTACATGTTGCCCTTGGGCATGGCGATGTAGTCGCGGAAGCGGTCGGCCACCGGCGTGAACATGTCGTGGATCACACCCAACGCCCGGTAGCAGTCGTCGCGCGTCTCGGTGACGATGCGCACGCCGAGAAGATCGTAGATCTCCTCGAAGGGCGCCTGCAGCCGCTCCATCTTTCGCCAGATGCTCAGCAGATGCTTCGGCCGCCCGCCGACCTCGGCGGCGATCCCCTTCTCCACCAGGCGCAGGCGGATCGGCGCGCACAGCTCGGCGATCGCCCGCTCGCGCTGATCCCGCTTCTCGGCCACCTTCTTCTTCAGCAGGTCGTAGGAGCCCGGGTCGAGGTGTTTGAAGGCCAGGTCCTCGAGCTCCCAGCGGAAGCGCCCGATGCCGAGCCGGTGGGCGATCGAGCTGTAGATGTCGAGCGTCTCCTGGGCGATGCGCCGGCGGCGGGGCTCGTCGAGCGCCTCGAGCGTGCGCATGTTGTGCAGACGGTCGGCCAGCTTGATCAGGATGACGCGGATGTCCCGGGCCATCGAGAGCAGCATCTTGCGGTAGTTCTCGGTCTGCGCCGCCTCGGGAGTGCGGAAGGGCAGGGCGGCGATGTGGGTCACGCCGTCGACCAGCGCGGCCACCTCGCCGCCGAATTCGGCCGTCAGCTTCTCGATCGTCAGCCGGCCCTGGCTGTCCTCGACGGTGTCGTGCAGCAGCGCGGCGCAGAGGATGGCCTCGTCCGCCCGCCGGCGCAGGAGATCGAAGAGGATCCGCGCCACCGCCAGCGGGTGGACGACGAAGTCCTCTCCGCCGGCCCTCCTCTGCCCGGCGTGACAGGCGCTCGCCAGCGCGTACGCGCGGCGCAGGCCGGCCCCGTCCGCGCCCGGGCGCAGTTCGAGGAAGTCGGCGACGAGCGCCTCGAAGAGCTCGTCGCTGCGCTCCGGCCCGACGCTCACCCCCGCGCCCTCCATGCCGGAGGGGCGCCCGAGGCGCTCCCTCCGGCCGCTTCGCGGCCCCGCCCCGGCCCGCGGCTAGAACGCCGTCTCCACCTTCGACTTCCCGCGCAGCTCCTGGGCCAGGCGATCGACCGCCTCCTGCAGCTCCTGGCGCATCAGGAAGGAGCGCAGGCGCTCGGCGATGGGCGCGAGCTCCATCACGCCCCCCGGGCGGCGCTCCTCGACCTTGATCAGATGGAACCCGAACTGCGTCTCGACGACGCCGCTCATCTGCCCCGGCTGGAGCGCGAAGGCGGCCTCGGAGAAGGGGGGGACCATCTGGCGGCGCGAGAAGAAGCCCAGGTCCCCTCCCCCGGAGGCGCTGGGGCAGTCGGAGTTCTCGCGGGCGATCGCGGCGAAGTCGCCCCCCTTGAGCAGGCGCAGCCGCAGCCCCTCGGCCTTCTCCCGCGCCGCGGCGCGCTCCGCGGGCGGCGAGGTCGGCTCGCTCTTGACCAGGATGTGGCGCGCGTGGACCTGCTCCTCGGTGCGGAACTGGTCGGGATGCCCGTCGTAGTAGGCCTGCAGCTCGTCGTCGCGCACCTGCAGCGTGTCCTGCACGACCTCCTGCACGAACCGCTGGACGAGGGCGTCCGTGCGCATCTTCTCGCGCATCGTCTCCATCGTCATCTGCGACTCGGCCAGGCGCTGCTGGCGCATCTCGGGGGTCGGGAACTGGCGCTCCCACGAGGCGACCATCTGATCGACCAGGGAGTCGGGGACGCTGATGCGCCTCCGCTCGGCCTCGCGCGCCAGGACGAGCTGGTCGATCATGCTCTCCATCGCCCGCGACTGCATCACCCGCCGCGAATCGACGGGACCTCCCTGCTGCGCCGCCGCCCCGGCCCACGCCCTGGCGATGGCGTCCACCTCGCCCAGGGCGATCGTCCGGCCGTCGACCCTGGCCACGACCGCCTCCGGACGCCCGGTGACCTCGAGATCGGTGACGTTCAAGTCGCTCGCCAGCCGCCCCCCCTTCTCGCCGCCGCAGCCCGGCGCCAGGACGGCGCAGAGCCCGAGGATCGAGCACACCAAGGCGCGTCGCGCGGAGATCATGAGACACCCCCCTTCGGTTTCGTGGCACGGGCCGGGACACGGGCCCCCGGTCGGTATCCGGTCGGGCGGCATTATAGACCTCTCTCCCCCGCTGCTCTACCATGGACCCTCGCCTTCGCTGGCCGAGGCGCGGGAGGGAGAACTGGAGGT
>VGIY01000408.1 GCA_016867695.1 Candidatus Eiseniibacteriota bacterium
CGGCAGATCGCGTCGGTCAGCGCGAAGCCGGCGTCGACGGCGACGACGAAGTCGGGGCTGAGTACGCCGCTGGCGCCGCGAGCCAGGCCGGGGTGGCTGCCGCTGCCCTCGAGGACCTGCACCTGGGAGTCGTCGCAGGTCAGCAGACCAGCCAGATCGGTGAGCGGGTAGTGCCCCCGGTTGGCGAGCGAGATCCTGATTGCCGCCGTCTCGCCCGGATCGAGGCGCATGTTGCCGTTGCCGCCGAGGGTGTCGTCGACCTGCACCTCGGCGATGACGATGTCCGGAGCCTGGACGGCGAAGCCGACCAGGCCCTGTCCGAGGGAGCGCTCCCCGCCGCTGAACGACAGCGGGATCGTCACCACGCGCTGGTCGGGGCAGTTCGAGGCGATGGCCAGGACGAAGGCGCTGTCGCTCCAGGCCGTGTCGGCCGGCGCGATGTCCGGGAAGGTCCGCGAGCCGGCGAGAATGGTGAGCTCTCCGCTGGCGGAGCCGATCAGGGCGCTGACCCCGGTGGCCGTGGAGTCGCCGACATTCTCGAGCTGCAGGCGCATCTGCACCGTCTCGCCGGCGTTGAGGATTCCATCGCCGCTGCCGTCCAGGTATTCGACGGCGCGGATCGTCAGATGGGCCCCGGAGACGGGGACGACGGCGATGTCCTCGACCAGCGTCTCCCTGTTGAAGGCGGTGACGGTCAGGAGCAGCGTCATCGGCTCGAGCGGCGGCTGGGCGATCGTGATCGTCGCCGCGCCGCTCGGGTCGGTGAAGGCGGAGCCGTAGAGCACGCCGTCGGCGTAGAGGGCGCAGAGCGCGCCGGGGACGCCCGGCACGATCAGCGCGAAGCTGTCCTGGCCGAGACGCAGCACGCCCGTGTGCGCCGCGCTCATCGGCTCGACTTCCCGGGTGCGCACGATCAGCGAGGGGTCGCCGAAGATGGTCCAGCACTTGAATTCCTTGACGCCCGTCGTGTCGTTGCGCTCGATCATCAGGCAGGAGCCGTTGAAGAAGAGCCCGCCGATCGTGCGCATTCGATCGGCGACCAGCAGGTCGACCACTTCGTCCTGCGCGTCCATCGGCGGCGCCCAGGACTGGTTGATCGTCGACATGTAGGCGGCCACCGCGCCGACCGGCTGGCCGTCGTGCGTCGAGCGCAGCCAGGCTTCGGCGAAGCAGTTGCCGTTGGTGAAGTTCCCGTTCATGCAGGCGACGCTGCAGATGAAGGGCAGCATGTTGTCGTTGGTCAGGGCGGCGACGTGGCTGTTGCTGAAGCCGGTCGTGCTCCAGGCGGTCTCGCTGCCGTGGCCTGTGTAGTTGACGATGCCGCGGCCCGCGTTGAGCGCGCTGGTCACCTGCACCGCCATCGCCTCCGGGGCGTAGAGCCGGTCGACGGCGGTGTAGCCGTAGGCGAGCAGGTCGGCGCGGATCAGCTCCCCGTGCAGGATGTCCGACTCGCCGTAGTGGCCCCGGTCGGCCCCCCCGGAGGAGGCGATGCCCATGCCCCACTGCGGCCAGCTCTCCCCGGCCGCCGCGTCCCGCTCGTAGGCGATCGTCCGCTCGACCTGGGTCGCGGCCTGGGCGAGCGTCTCGGCCGAGAAACGGCCGACGAAGAGGTCGGGGTAGTTGTCGGGCGTGATCAGGCTGTAGCTCGGGTCCGAGCCGTTCCGGTAGGCGATGGTCGGCACCTGGGCGGCGTCGCCGACCAGCAGCACGTAGGCGATGCCGCTGGTGTGGTACTCGTTCTCGATGTAGGCCTTGATCTGCGCGCTGGTCGAGCCGACCGTGGAGAGATCGACCAGCTTGCTCGGCATCCCCTTCTGCAGCTTCCAGCGATGGAGCGGCTCGACCGCCGGACGGAAGCTGTCGTAGGTGATGATCAGCAGCCCGCCCTCCTCCAGCACCGGCGTGTAGCGCGTCCCGCCGCCGAAGTTGAGGAAGTGGCGCCCGTAGAGGGCGGCGAACTGCGGGTCCATCCTGCCCAGCGGCTCGGCCCGTTGCAGCGGATTGATCGTCGCCGGACCGCTCGGCGCCACCTCGAGCAGCAGGCGCGTGTAGACGCGCAGCGTGCGCGACGCCGGCAGGTACTGGAAGACGTTGGCGTCGATCACCGCGCCGCGCAGGTCGCGCAGGATGTAGGGATCCTCGGCGGACACGAGCGCCGGCGGATAGACCCCGCCCGTCCCGTAGAAGGCATCGAAGACGTAGGGCACCGTGGCCGGATCGATCGACCGCGGCAAGTGCCCCTTGGAGGGCGCCACCGGCGTCGCCGGCACATCCACATGCTCGGCGGCCAGCAGGCGGACGGCGACGTCCTGCTCGTCGGGAATGATCACGCTGCGGCGCACGTCGGGCAGGGCCGGAAAGCCGGGCTCCTCCTGCACGGTCGCCCCCTCGAGGGTGATGCGATAGTAGGTCTCCCCGTCGATGGCCACCGGCGTGGCCTCGAACCCGCCGAGGCTGATCTCGATCACGCTGCGGGCGCCGTCGGAGTCGAGCAGGCGCACCTCCAGCCCCCCGCCGCCGAGGTCGACCCAGCGCGCTCCGGCGTGCCCGGGCAGCAGCAGGGCCGCCAGAAGCAGAAGTGCGGTCCACAGGTGCCGAGCGGATCCAGGCTGTCGCAATCCGGACATGGAAAACCTCCATCCTGTTTGAAGCGCCCCCGGATGATCGGATCCCCGAGGCCTCCCGGCGGGATACCTCGCCTAAAGGGTACCACCTCGGGCGGCGCGCGGCAAACGCTCAGGCGGGGAGCTCAGGCGGGGAGCTCAGACGGGGGGTGGCCACGCGCGCACACGCGGGCCCCCGAGGGGGACCGCCCCCCACTCAGGGAAGCGGCCTCCGCGACCCCTTGACAGGGTCGTTCCACATCAGCGCATCAGGACCAGCGATCGGCTGAGCGTTCCCTCGTCGGTCCGCAGGCGGTAGTAGTAGAGGCCGCTCGCGGCGGCCGCTCCGC
>VGIY01000409.1 GCA_016867695.1 Candidatus Eiseniibacteriota bacterium
AGCACGGCGCTCGCCGGCGAGGACTACATCGCCGTCTCCGGCCGGCTCGTCTTCGCCCCCGGCGACTCGGTCGCGACGATCGCCGTCGACATCCTGGGCGATCTCGTCAGTGAAGATGACGAGCACTTCCTGGTGCTGCTCGCCGATCCGGTCTTCGCCCGCCTGGCAAACGATCGCGCGGTCGGCACGATCCTGAACGACGACGAGGTGCAGGGCGTGACCGAGCGCGTCCCAGCCGAGACCTTCCTCGGCGGCGGGCTTCCGAACCCGGCGGGCGGGTCGGTGACGATCCTCTTCGGGCTGAAGTCGCCAGGAGAGGTAGAGCTGCGGATTCTCGACCTGCAGGGCCGCGTCGTACGCGAACTCGTGCGGGGCGCGCTTCCGGCAAGCCACCAGCGCGTGGTCTGGGACGGGCGCGACAGCGCCTCCCGTCCCGTCGGCGCGGGCTGCTACTTCGTGCGCTTGAAGACGCCGGAGAAGACCTGCGAGCGACGGATCCTCGTGGTTCGCTAGCCCGCAGTCAATCATGGCCGGCGGGCGCCCCGGCGGCCGCTGGCGACTCCGAGGTGCCCCGGCGGGAGAGAGCCCGCCGGGGCGCCCGCGCATCTGTGGACGTCGCGGTCTTCGGCCGGCCACCTGAGGGACGGTCGGCGGTGCTGGCGGCGTCGATGGAGAAGATTCCCGCTCCGGCCCAGGCGCAATCGCCTTGGTGACGCGCACCGCATCCCGAAGTCGCCCGCTCAGGGCGGCCTCAAGGGCGCCCCGATGGGAACGGAGACCGCGCGGTTCCGGCGCCGCCCGGCGGAACCCGGGGCGCCGCTAGCGCAGCAGGTCTCCGACGTGCCGCAGCAGGTCCTTCGCCTTGATCGGCTTCTGCAGCACCAGGTCGACCTTCGCCGACTGCTCGGACGGCGCATAGGACTGGTACGGTCCCTGCACGTCGACCGCGCTGAGGAGGATGAGCGGGACCTGGCCGCCCGGCAGCTCCCGAATGCGGTCCACGGCGGCGAAACCCTCGCAGTAGCTCTCCATCATCATGTCGATGATGGCCAGGTCCGGCTTCACCTCCGCGAAGCGCGCCACGCCGTCCTTGCCGCACGCTGCCGTCTCGACTTCGTAGCCGCCCGACTCCAGCACGATCCTCGCCTGCGCAAGGTAGTCAGGATCGTCGTCGATCAGCAGGATCTTCTTCTTGTCCGCCACGGCAGTCCCTCCTTGCGCCGGTCAGGCCGGCGAGGTGAAGTGGGTGAACAGCATACCTCAAACGGCCCTGGCCCGGCGGTAGACCTCCAAGGCCCCGGGAAACGGCCCCAGGGCGCGCTCGAGGACGCCCAGGCTGTGGGCGATCACGAGCCCGTAGTTCGTGATCGGCAAGCCCTGGGCGCGGCAGCGCAGGATGCGGCTCAGCACCGCCCGGCGGTTGAACATACAGGCCCCGCAGTGAATCACAAGCTTGTATGGACGAAGGTCCTCCGGGAAGTCGTGCCCCTGGACCCACTCGAACTCCAGTTTTCCGCCCACGTACTGCGTGAGCC
Source organism: Candidatus Eiseniibacteriota bacterium (assembly GCA_016867695.1). Taxonomy (GTDB): domain Bacteria; phylum Eisenbacteria; class RBG-16-71-46; order CAIMUX01; family WJJG01; genus VGIY01. The sequence goes on from VGIY01000409.1 coordinate 1,536, forward strand.
AGCGCGGGATCTTGACCCGACCGATGTCGTCGGCGATCGGATGGTGCGAGCAGGCCTCGGCCACGAGAACTCGATCGCCCGTGCCCAGCCGATCGACGGCCAGGGCTCCCTCCACCTGGGTCGTCAGATCGCCCTTCAGGCGCGCGAAGAGGATCGAGAAGCTCGTCAGCGCCACCCCGGCAGGCGTATCGGCCGCGGCCTTGAGAAAGGCCTGCGAGTCGGTCACGACCAGCTTCGGCGCAACGCGCAATCGCTCCAGTGCGCCGCGGAGTTCTCGCTCCTTGACGACCAGGCAGCAGGCGTCGCCGTCCAGCAGATCCCGGATCGTCTGCACCTGGGGAAGGATGAGGCGCCCCTTGGGGGCTTCCCTGTCGATCGGCACCACGAGCACGGCCATCTCGCCCGGGCCGACCAGGTCGCTGGCGATGGCGGGGTTCTCCATGAACTCGGCCGGGGCCGCTTCCAGGAGCGCCCGGCGCAGATCGAGAATCCCGCGACCCGTCGTGGCGGCGGTCGCGACATGCGCGACACCGAGCGTCTCCAGCGCCGCCGTCACCGCGGCGGCCGGCTCTCGCTGATCGGCCTTGTTGAAGACGACGACGACGGGCGTCCCGCGGGCGCCCAGGGCGGCCAGGAGTCTCTCCTCGAACTCGCCCCAGACACCGCTCTCGCTGACGATGACTCCGAGATCCGTGCGTTCGAGCACCCGCTCGGTCTTCTGCACGCGCAGCGCACCCAATGCGCCCTCGTCATCGACACCCGCCGTGTCGATGAAGAGCACCGGGCCGAGCGGCAGCAGCTCCATCGGCTTCTCGACCGGATCGGTAGTGGTCCCCGCCTGAGGCGAGACGATCGCCACGCTCTGACGCGTGATCGCGTTCAGCAGGCTCGACTTGCCCACGTTCCTCCGGCCGAAGAGACCGACGTGCAGGCGGAACCCGCGAGCGGCGCCTCGCGACCTCACCGCGCACCTCCGTCCGGCGCCCGGCGCTGGACACCTCCGTCCGGCGCCCCCGCCGGCCTCGAACCCAGCCGGCAGACCGCTTCAGGGCTCACCAGGGCATCGAACTCGGCGGCCGTCAGGTGTCCGCCGTCGATCGCGACCGCGCGAACCCCGCGCCCCGCTTCCCGCGCCTCCCGCAGGATCCTCTCGGCGGCCTGGTACCCGATCCGCCCGACGAGGGCGGTCACCGTGGCGATGGCGCCGTCGACGTGGGCCCGGCAGCGGTCCTCGTTCGCCGTGATCCCCTCGACACAGTGCTCCCGAAAGACACCGGCCGCACGAGCCAGGATGTCGATGCCCTCGAGCAGGCAGACCGCCACGAGGGGCAGGAACGGATTGAGCTCCAGCACCCCCGATGCGCAGGCGAATCCGATCGTGGCG
>VGIY01000410.1 GCA_016867695.1 Candidatus Eiseniibacteriota bacterium
GCCCTGGACGACGAGCGCCCGCAGCAGCGCCACGGCGAGCGCGGCGACGGCGAGCCCCTCGACCGCCGCGCGCAGCCGCGAGCGGCGTCGGCGGCGCAGGTCGTAGCCGAAACCCTCTCCCGGGTCTGCGCGGCGGCGCATCGGCCCGCGCCCTAGCCCGAAAGCCGCAGCGCGAGGCGCACGCCGAAGGCGGGCATCCCCGTCGCGCCCGGCGGCTCGGGCGGGCCGCCGGACGGGGCCCCTTCCCCCGCCCGCGGCTCGCCGCCCCCCTCGAGGCTGACGTCGAAGTGGCGCAGGTGCGCGTCGACATAGGCGTCGGCGAGCGAGTAGGCGAGCAGGAAGCCCAGCCACCAGGTGAAGTCCCGCCGATGATTCATGTGCCGGCGAACGCGCGAGTCGAGCAGCGCCCTCTCGCTCGTCCCCTCCGGCGTCACCGCCGCCCGGGCCCGGTAGTCGTGGACGCGGCGGTTCTCGAAGTGGAGCCGTTCGAGGAAGGCGATCTCGGTGCCGGCGACCAGCAGAGCCTTCAACCAGGCGCCGTTCTTCGCCTGCCCCCAGCCGGGGAAGACCGCCGAACGGGCCATCACCCAGGTCGGAGCGTCGAAGCCGCGCAGCCGGGTCTCGGCGAGGTCGTCGGCGGCGGGCCGCACCGATGCCGGCTCGCCCGCCGCCGCGGCGCTGGAGTCGACACCTGCCGCGGCGCTCGGGTCGTCCGCCGGAGCGGCCTGGGGTTCCGCCCTCGCGATCGCGGCGAGGAGCAGGAGCGCGCCGAGCAGTGCGCGCGCGACCGGCGCGGTCATCGGCCTCGCCGCGAGACGCATGACCCTCCCCTCGCTCACGGCAACGCAAGGGGGCGGTCGGCCGGGTTCGCCCCGCCGAGGCCGCCCCCCTGAATGGCGGGAACGTGTGGGAATCGAACCCACCCCGGACGCCTGAGGCGCCCGACACAGGCTTTGAAGGCCCGGGGACCCACCAGGACCCATTCGCTCCCGTATCCTCAGAAGCCCTTGAGGAGTGCGCCGGCAGCATAGGCCCGCGCCGCCCCGGCCGTCAACGGACTACGGCGAGCGCGCACCCCGCGCATCGCGCGGCGAACTGCCGCCGGGACGCATCCGGCGCCGCGCTCAGGGGGAGCCCCGCGGCGCCGCCCCCAGCTCCTGCTCCCCACTCGCGGAGCCCTCCAGCGCCCGCCTCGCTCGCAGGCGCAGGTCGGGATGCGCCAGGCCGTCCTCGAGCAGCGCCGCCCAGAGCGCGCGGGCCTCCGCGGGGTGACCGGCGCGATCGAACGCCTCGGCCAGATGGGCGCGCAGCAGCGCCTGGCCCTCCAGGAAGCGCTCCCAGCCCCCGGCGGCGCGGGCGACGCGCAGGACATCTTCGTGACGCCCCTCGCGACCGAGCCGCCCGGTCAGCTCGACCAGCAGATCCTCGCCCGCCCCCAGTCGCGCCGCCTCGACCGCCCGCTGCGCGCCTTCGTCCCAACGGCCGCGGGCCATCTCGATAGATGCCGTTACAGACTGAATGACAAAGGATTGGGGGTGTTGCTTCTCAAGTCGCTTGAGAATGCTCAGTGGTTCACGCTGCGCTCTCGGGAACTCGGGACGCAGGTAGAGGAGGACATCCTCGACCCGGTTCGGATCGCGGGCGATCGCCTTCTCGATCCAGGCGGCCGCCTCGGTCCTGTCGCCGGTAAACCAGAGCAGGTGTCCCCTGCATGAGGCCGCCCAGGCCGACTCTGGCGCCGCGGCGGCCAGCGCGTCGGCCGCCTCGCGCGCATCATCGAAGCGCTCGAGCGCCAGAGAGGCCCGGCAGCGCGCCGCGAGCACCTCCGCGGCGAGCGCCGGGTCGTCCGCGCCGAAGAGGGCCTCCTCGGCCCGCCTCGCCGCCGCCAGCGCCAGGCGACCCTGGCCGATCCTCAGGTGGTGGTGCGAGCGCGCGAGGAGCGCCGCCGCCGGCGGCGCCTCCTTCTCCCACTGCCCGAGGATCGCGCTCTCGTAGGCCTCCATCGGAAGGTAGCCCTTCTCGGGCCGATCGAGAGTGCCGAGGAAGATCTCGACCATCTCGCCCAGCGCGGCGAGGCGCTCCAGCGCGCCGGGGTGTCCGGAGTCGAGCTCGAGCGCCGCGCGATAGCAGGACTTCGCCTGCTCGATCTCTCCGCGCGCCTCCCGATGCGCGCCGCGCGAGGCGTGGACGTCGGGGTTCTGCGCCAGCCGAGCGGCGGCTTCCTCCAGACAGGGTCCCGCGCCCTCGAGATCTCCGCGGCGCAGCCTGCAGACGCCGGTCAGGAACCCCGCGTGCGCGTCCGCCGGGTCGAGCTCGAGGACCCGGCGCAGATCCCGCTCCGCGTCGCCCCACCGCTGCTCGCGCAGCGCCGCCTCGATGCGCGCCGCCAGCGGCGCCTTGCGGGCGAAGAGCTCCAGCGGGCCGCTCGCCTCGTGCCGCGGGTAGGCGCGGGCGAAGGCCTCGGCGTGGCCGGCGAGCTCGGCGTGGGGGACGGTCCAGGCGCTCTTCAATCGGCGGGCCGCGGTCGCGGGAATCGCCACTCGTTGCGGTAGCGCGCGCCGCTGGAGCTGCGCCGCCGGGATCCTGTAGAGCCGCCAGCCGAGACCGACGGGAACGAAGCCGAACCAGCGTTCGAACAGACGCTGGAGGCGGCCCGGCCGCGAGGGCCGGGGCGAGGCGCGCTGCGAGGGCACCGGCGGCTCCCCGGTCGAGCGGGGCGAGCGCCGCCGGGGCGGATCGGGCGAACGATGCGCGCGCTGCGGCGGGGGCGAACCGGGCGGCGACCCGCCCGCACCCGCTCCGTTGCCCTTCGCCGCCGACACGTTGCCCCCCTGCTCAGCGGGCCACGGCAAGCGCTTCGATCTCGACGCGCGCGCCCTTGGGGAGCGCCGCCA
>VGIY01000411.1 GCA_016867695.1 Candidatus Eiseniibacteriota bacterium
CTCCATCGTCTCCTGGAAGAGGGGCTCGTGCGTCTTCGGCGAGCAGGCGGCGACGACGATGCGGTTCAGGCGATGCTCCCGGATCGCCCGGGCGAGTGTCTCCTGGGCATCCATGGAGCAGGCGTACAGCATCTCGACGGCATGGACGACGCGCGGCAGCGCGCGGGCGTACTCGACCGACGAGGGGACATCGACCACGCCGCCGATGTTGCGGCCGCAGTGGCAGATGAAGACGCCCACGCGGATGCCCGCGTCGCCGGGGATCTCCGCGGCGGGGGGCACGAAGGCCTCCTTCGTCCGCGTGCCCCGCGCCGCGGCCAGGTAGCGGCCCACCGCGCCGGCGGCGCCGCCCGCCTCCATCACCGTCTCCGGGATGTCCTTGGGGCCGTTGAGGATGCCGCAGGCGAAAACGCCGGGGCGGCTGGTCTCGAGCGGCTCGAAGGTCGAGGTCTCGGCGAATCCGAAACGGTCCGTGTCGATGCCGAAGCGGGCCGCCAGCTCGCGCGTCGCCGGCGGGACCTGGAAGCCGACCGAGAGGACGACCAGATCGAAGGTCTCCTCGCGGCGCTCGTTGCCCGCGTCGATGTAGCGCAGCGTGAGATCGCGGGTGACCGGATCCTCGAAGACGCGGCTGACCATCGAGCGCACGTAGCGGATCCCCTGCTGCTCCTCGGCGCGGGTCACGTACTCGTCGAAGCCCTTGCCGAACGCGCGCAGGTCGATGAAGAAGATCGCCGCCTCGACCTCCGCGTCGTGCTCCTTGGCGATCACCGCCTCCTTCGAGGCGTACATGCAGCAGACCGAGGAGCAGTAGTCCTTCTCGCAGGTCCGGTCCCGAGAGCCGACGCACTGGATCCAGGCGATCCTCTTGGGATCCCGGTGATCGGAGGGGCGGAAGACGTGCCCCATCGTCGGCCCCGAGGCCGAGAGCATGCGCTCGAACTGGATCGAGGTGATCACATTGTCGTAGATGCCGTAGCCGTACTCGCCGCGCAGCTGCGCCTCGAACTCACTGCCGCCGGGGGCCAGCACGACCGCCCCGACGCTCAGCTCCAGGTCGCGCGGCGGCGTCTCGTAGTCGATCGCCCGGACGCCGCAGATCTGCGAGCAGACGCCGCACTTCCCGGAGCGCAGGCGCACGCAGCTCTGCGCATCGATCACCGGGATGCGCGGCACCACCTGCGGATAGTAGATCTTGATCGGCTTCCTGCTCCCCAGCCCCTCGTCGAAGGGATCGGGCATGATCTGCGGCGTGAGCGGGGTCAGCGCCTCCATCTTCAGGAACCCGACCGGGCAGACCGAGACGCAGGCGCCGCAGGCGCGGCAGAGGTGGCGGCTCGCCTCGATCCCGTCGCGCTTGAGCTTCAGCGCCCCGGCGCCCATCAGCTCGCGGCAGGTCTGCACGCAGAGGCCGCAGCGCACGCAGTCGTGGTCCCTCTGTCCGGCGTACTCGTCCCTGAGCTTGAGCGCCCGCTTGGCGACGGCTCCGGCGAAGCCCTGCTCGATCTCGGCGATGCCGCCGCGGGCGATCGCGGCGAACTTCTCCGGACAGGCGGTGAAGCAGGCGCCGCAGGCGATGCAGCGCTCCTGATCGATGAAGGCGACCTCCCCCTTCGACCAGCGAATCGCGTCGACCGGGCAGGCCTTGAAGCAGGCGCCGCACTTGCCGCACCTGTCGGCGGCGACCTCGTAGCGCCAGGCGAGCGGCGCGGGTCCCGCGGCGGGGGCGCGAAACGGGATCAGACGCACATCGCGCCCGGCGAGGATCGGCTTCGCCCGGCCCTTCTCGTCGGCCTCGGGGAAGTAGGGCCTGTAGAGGACCGGGCAGTACTCCTCGCACATGCCGCAGCCCGTGCACTTGTCCTCGTCGACGAAGCGCGGGTGGCGGCGGACGCGGACGCGGAAGTCGCCCGCCTCGCCGGAGACGCCGATCACCTCGCTGTGGGTCAGCAGCTCGACGTCCTTGTGCCGCCCCACCTCGACCAGCTTGGGCGAGACGATGCACATCGAGCAGTCGTTCGTCGGGAAGGTCTTGTCGAGCTGGGCCATCTTGCCGCCGATGCCCGGCGCCTTCTCGACCATGTAGACCTTGTATCCCGACTGGACGAGGTCGAGCGTCGCCTGCATCCCGGCGACGCCCCCGCCGACGACGAGGACCGCCCCGACGGGCCGGCCGTTGCCCGCTGCCTCGCCCTGTGCCGTCCGCTCCATGCGCAGTCCTCGTCGCGAAGGCTCCTAGCTCCCCGCGACCTCCCTCGGCCGCTCCGCGGGCTCCCGCCCGGCCGGCTGGCCGGCGGCGGCCGACGCCCCCGCCGGGTCCGTTCCCTGCGCGGCGCTCCCTCCGGCCGCTTCCCCTTGCGCGGCGCCCGCCCGCGCGGCGGCCGACGCCCCCCTACCCGCCGCCGCCAGCTTCTCGCCGAGCAGGCGGGCGTCCACCAGGTGCCCCTTCGCCCAGCGGGCGCCGCCCTCCGCGGAGAGGACGGCGGCCAGTATCTCGGTGGCGAAGTAGACCGGCATCGTGGCGAATCCCTCCCCGGCGCGCGCCAGGTCGGCCTGGCGCGACTCGAGATTGGCCTGGCACATGGCGCAGTCGGTGACGATCGCCTCGGCGCCGCCGCGCCGGGCGGCGGCGACGATCTCCCGCACCAGGCCGCGGACGATGTCGGCGCGGGCGACCGTCAGGCTGCCGCCGCAGCACTCGGTCTTGTGCGACCAGCGCACCGGCGTCGCGCCGGCGGCCTCGACGAGCCTGTCGAGATCGGTCGGGTGCTCGGGGCGGCGCGCGCCGGTCACCTTCGGCGGCCGCTGCGACAGGCAGCCGTAGTAGGCGGCCACCTTGAACCCGGTCAGCGGCCGGCGGACGGCGGCGCGGATCCTGGCGA
>VGIY01000412.1 GCA_016867695.1 Candidatus Eiseniibacteriota bacterium
ACCGGGACCCCGCAACCCATTCGCTGTTCGTTCTGCACGCGCGGCCAGGACGAGGTTGCCCGGCTGATCTCCGGGCCGGGCGTCTACATCTGCAGCGAGTGCGTGCGGCTCTGCAACGAGATCCTCGAGGGCGAGGTGCGCGCGCCGCGGGTGGCCGAGCGCACCGATCTGGCCAAGCCCGCGGAGATCCACGCCATGCTCGACGACTACGTCATCGGGCAGGAGCGCGCCAAGAGGGTCATCTCGGTCGCCGTCTACAACCACTACAAGCGCATCTACGACAACCCCGCGCCCAACGACGTCGAGCTGGAGAAGGGCAACCTGCTGCTCGTCGGCCCCTCGGGCTGCGGCAAGACGCTGCTGGCCAGGACGCTCTCGCGCTTCCTGAAGGTGCCCTTCGCCATCGCCGACGCGACCACGCTGACCGAGGCGGGCTACGTGGGCGAGGATGTCGAGAACATCCTCCTGCGCCTGCTCCAGGCGGCCGACTACAACGTCGCCGCCGCCCAGCGCGGCATCATCTACATCGACGAGATCGACAAGATCGCCCGCAAGAGCGAGAACCCCTCGATCACCCGCGACGTCTCCGGCGAGGGGGTGCAGCAGGCGCTGCTGAAGATCCTCGAGGGCACCGTCGCCAACGTCCCCCCGCAGGGCGGGCGCAAGCACCCCCAGCAGCGCTACATCGAGATCAACTCGAAGGACATCCTCTTCATCTGCGGCGGCGCCTTCGAGGGACTGGACAAGATCATCGAGCAGCGGATCGGCAAGAAGGTCATCGGCTTCGGCGCCGAGCAGCGCAGCCTCAAGGACATGGGCCGTTCCGAGATCTACGGGCAGCTCGAGCCCGACGACCTGCTGCGCTACGGGCTCATCCCCGAGCTGGTCGGCCGCCTGCCGATCGTGGTCGGCCTGGAGGAGCTCGACGACCAGGCGCTGATCGACATCCTGACCAAGCCGAAGAATGCGATCATCAAGCAGTATCAGAGATTCTTCGAGATGGAGGACGTGCGCCTCGAGTTCACCGAGCAGGCGCTCCTGGCGGTCGCCCGCCTGGCGGCGCTGCGCAAGACCGGCGCCCGGGGACTGCGGGCGGTGCTCGAGGGCGCGATGCTCGACATCATGTACGACCTGCCCGCCTGGAAGGGGGCCGAGACCTGCGTGATCACCGAGGAGGTGGTCACCCAGGGAGCCGCGCCCGAGATCCGCTACCGTGAGAGCAAGAAGGAAGCCTGAGGCGGCGCCCGAGCCGCCCTCCAGCCCCCCGCCCGATCGCGCCCGGCGGCCTCGTCTGCCGGCGGAGCTGCCGCTGCTCCCCCTGCGCGACACCGTCCTCTTCCCGGGCACGACGCTGCCGCTCTTCGCCGGCCGGCCCGCGTCGGTGGCTGCGCTCGACGCGGCTTCCCGGGGCGATCGTCTCCTGCTGGCCGTCGCCCAGCGCCGGCCCGAGACCCCGGACCCGGGTCGCGAGGAGCTGTATCGGGTGGGGACCGTGGCCCGCCTGCTCCAGCTGTTCCGTCTGCCGGACGGGACGAGGCGCGCCCTGGTCGAGGGCCTGGAGGCGGCCCAGGTGGCGGGAGTGCGGGCGCGCAAGCCCTACCCGCTGGCCACCGCCTCCGCCTGGCCGGATGCCGGGAGCCGGTCCGCCGAGACCGGCCTCACCCTGACCGAGGTCCCGCCCGAGGAGCCCGCCGAGGCTGCCGGAGCGTCGGGGTCGGGTGGCCCTGAGGGTCCGCCGCGAGTTCCGCGGGGCGCGCGCGCGTGCGGGGGCCGGGCTGCCGGAGCGTCGGGGTCGGGTGGCCCTGAGGGTCCGCCGCGAGTTTTGCAGCGAGCGCGCCCGCGCGCGAGCGAGGACTGTCTGAGCGCCGGACCCTTAGGGCCTCCCGACCCCACCACGACAGAGCTGACGACCATCGTCCGCGACGCCTTCCGCAGGTATGTCGAGCTCGACCCGAGCATCCCGCGCGAAGCGCTCCTGGCCGTCGCCGGGGCTCCGGGCCCCGCCGAGCTGGCCGGGCGCGTCGCCGGCCACCTGCGCGCGCCGGTGTCGGTGCGCCAGCGCCTGCTCGAGTGTCCGAGCCCGGGCCGCCGGCTGGCGCTCCTGACCCGCATCCTGGGCGGCGAGATCGCCCGGTTGAGCGAGCGGGTTCGTCCGGCCCGGCCCGAGCCCGCAGCGTGCGGGACAGGGGACTTCCAGTCTGCCGCCGCGCCCAGGGGGGAGGAGCCGCGCCGCGGGGACGAACTGGCCGAGCTGGCGGCGTCGATCGAGGCGGCGGGGTTGCCCGAGGCTGTCGCCGAGCGGGCGCGCCGGGAGCTGGAGCGCCTGGGGCGGACCTCTTCCTTCTCGCCCGAGGCGGCCGTGTCGCGCCACTACCTGGAGTGGCTGAACGACCTGCCCTGGCACCGGGCCAGCGCCGATTGCGTCGACCTGGCCAGGGCCAGGCGGATCCTCGACGAGGACCACTTCGGCCTCGACCGGGTCAAGGAGCGGATCCTCGAGCTGATCTCCGTGATCCGGCTCTGCGGCGAGGCGCGCGGCCCGATCCTCTGCCTGGCGGGTCCGCCGGGGGTGGGCAAGACCTCCCTCGGGAGGAGCGTGGCCCGCGCCCTGGGCCGGCGTTTCGCCCGGGTGAGCCTCGGCGGCGTGAGCGACGAGGCGGAGATCCGCGGCCATCGCCGCACCTACGTCGGCAGCCTGCCGGGCCGGATCCTGCAGGGGATGCGCCGGGCGGGCGTCGTCAATCCGGTCTTCCTGCTCGACGAGATCGACAAGCTCGGGCGCGATCACCGGGGCGACCCGGCGGCGGCGCTGCTCGAGGTGCTCGACCCGGAGCAAAACGGGGCGTTCAACGACCACTACCTCGAGGTCGACTACG
>VGIY01000413.1 GCA_016867695.1 Candidatus Eiseniibacteriota bacterium
GCGCCGGCCCGCGAAGAGCGGCGAGCCCGCGCCACCCCCCGACTCCAGGCGGGCGGCGTCGTCGGGATGGAGGCGCGCGATCAGGGCGTCGTTCTCGCCGGCGCCGCGCAGCGCGTCGGCGAGCGCCCGTGCCGCCGCCTCCTCGTCGATCGCCAGCGCGCGGCGCGTCAGGCGCCGGGCAACGGCCAGGGCCAACCGCACCGTCTCGCGCCGGAGCTCCAGCCGGGCCCGCAGGCGCTCGCCAGCCAGGGCGCCGGCGAGCCCCTCGAGGAGCGCCGCCGTCTCCCGCAGCCGCTCGGCCTCGAGCGCCCGGCCGCGCGCCTCGCCCTCGGCGAGTCCGGCGGCGTGCGCCGCGGCGGCCGCCGCCTGCAGCTCGCCGGCCGTGTGGACCAGCGGCTCGGGCGGCCCGCCGCGCAGCGACGGGCGGCCCCGCGGGGACACCGGCGCGCCCTCGACGCGGGCGCCGCGCAGGACGTTCGCGCTAGGCAATGATCTCGTCCCCCTCGCCGCCGCGCGCGAGCGCGATCTGGCCCATCTCGTCGAGGCGCAGCACCGCCTCGGCGACCTGGTTCTGCGCCTCCTGCACCGCCTGCAGGCGCACCGGACCGAGGAACTCGATCTCGTCGCGCAGCATCTCCGCGGCGCGCTGCGAGATGTTGGCGAAGATCTTCTCCTTCAGCTCGTCGCTGGCCGCCTTGAGCGCCAGCGCCAGCGTCGAGGAGTCGATCTCCTTGAGCACCTGACGCAGGTCCTGGTCGGTGAGCTTGAGCAGGTCCTCGAAGGTCAGCATGAGCGAGCGCACGTGGGCGGCCAGTTCCGGATCCTCCGCCTCGAGGGCGGCGAGGATGCGCTTGCCCGACGAGCGGTCGACGTTGTTGAGCAGCTCGGCGACCGTCTCCAGGCCGCCGGCCGACTCGGAGTGGGCCCGCTTCCAGTTGCTGAAGAGGTGATTCAGGCTCTCCTTGACCTTGCGGATCATCTCGGGCGAGACATTCTCCATCCGCGCCACGCGGCGGACGATGTCGGCCTGCCGCTCGGGATCGAGCTTGGAGAGCACGCGCCCCGACTGGCGCGGCTTGAGGTTGGCCAGGATCAGCGCCACCGTCTGGGCGTGCTCGCGCTTGACGAAGCTGAGCAGTTGCTCGTCGTCGATCTCGCGCAGCACCTCGAAGCCCTTGGGATCGAGCGAAGCCTGGACGCGGGCCACCGTCTCGGCCGCGCGCTCCGGGCCGATCGCCCGGGCGAGCGCCTCGCGCGCGAAGTCGGGGCCGTTCTGCAGGAACTTCCCCAGGGCGGCGGAGAAGTTGCCGTACTCCTCGAGCACGCCCTCGACCGCCTCGTGGGGCACCCCCTCCAGGCGGGCGATCTGCGCCGTCAGCGCCTCGACCTCCCCCTCGCCGAGGTGGCTCATCACCCGGGCCGCCTCTTCCGAGCCGAGCGTCATCATCAGGATGGCCGCCTTCTGCGGGCCGCTCAGGTCCGCCAGGGTCGTGCCGATCGCCCGCTTGGCCATGATCCCCGCCCTCGCCTACTCCGCCAGCCAGGTGCGCACCACCCGGGCGACCGCCTCGGGCGACTCCTGCGACGCCTGGCGCAGGCGCCGCTCCGCCAGCACCGCCTCGCCGCCCTTGCGCGGCAGCAGCGCCTGGCCCGCCTCGACGCCCGCATCCAAGCGCAACGACTGCTGCGCCTGGGCGAGCCCCGCGCGCGCCCGGCCGACCATCCGCCAGAGCAGGAAGAGCGCCCCGAGGCCGATGACCGCCGAGAGGGCGATGCCGCCGATGTCGCGCATCCGCTCCGCGCGTTGGCCCTGCTCGAGCGCCAGCCGGACTCGCTCGGTCTCCGTGTCGTCGAAGGGCAGGTTCTCGACCGTCAGCTGGTCGCCGCGCTGCGCGTCGAACCCGATCGCGTTCTTGATCAGTCCGCTCAGCTTCTGCATCTCGTCGGCGGCGCGCGGCACGTAGCTGCGCTCGCCGGTGGGGGCCGCCCGGTAGGTGCCGTCGACGACGACCGAGGCGGTCAGACGGCGGATCGAGCCGGGCGTGGCCACGATCCGCTCGATCGTCTTCGAGATCTCGTAGTTGGTCGTCGCGCTCTCGATCGTGCCCGCCTCCGGGGTCGTCTGCTCGCTGCGCTGCTCGCTGCGCACGACCGGGCTCTCGGCGTCGAAGGTCTCGCGCGTGCGCTCGGCGCGCTCGAAGTCGATGTCGGCGGCCACCCGGACGACCGCCTTGTTCGGGCCGAGCACCTGCTCCAGCGCGGTCTGCGCCTTGCGCGCCAATCCCTCCTCGATGTTCGCGGCGAGGGCGAGCTGATCGTTGGTCGACCCGAACATGTCCTGGGGATCGCGCGGGCTGGAGAGCAGCCGGCCGCGCGTGTCGATGACCGTGACCTGCTCGGGGCTCAGCCCCTCGACGCTGGAGGCGACCAGGTGCACGATGCCGCGCACGTCGGCCTCGCGCACGCCCGCCCCGGGGCGCAGCTTGAGCATGACCGAGGCCGTCGGCCTGCGGCTCTCCTGGCTGAAGAGGCTCGGCTCGGGCATGACGATGTGGACCCGCGCCTGTCCGACCGCCTCGATCGACTGGATCGTGCGGGCGATCTCCCCCTCCAGGGCGCGCCGGAACTGCAGCTTCTGCATGAAGTCGGTCCAGCCGAGCTTGCTCGAGTCGAGCAGCTCGTATCCCTGGCTGGTCTTGTTGGGCAATCCGGACGAGGCGAGCGCCAGGCGCGTGTCGTAGACGCGCGCCGTGGGGACGAGCACCGTGCGCCCGCCGTTGGCGAGCTTGTAGGCGACGCTCTGGGAACGCAGCTCCTCGACCACCGCACCGGCGTCCTCGGGGTCGAGGTTGCCGTAGAGGACGGTGTACTCCT
>VGIY01000414.1 GCA_016867695.1 Candidatus Eiseniibacteriota bacterium
CGATTCGTCGCGCTTCTGGCCCAGCGACTCGCTCGGCGCGGGGCGCGCGCCGGTGAGCCTGGACAAGCAGTTCGTCCGCGACCACCTCCTCGCCAGCGCCTGGGACCGCCAGGGGCCTGCGCCGGCGCTGCCGCCCGAGGTCGTCGAGCGCACGCGCCAGCGCTACCTGGAGGCGACCGAGAGGCTGACCGGGGGACGCGAGCGCCCCGACTGGCACGAGTAGCCGCCGCCCCCGCGCCCGCCGATCGGGGCGGCACGCTCCGCGCGGGGCATGCGCCCCCGGGAGCGCGACGGGGACGGCCTTCCCGAGAGCGGCACAGGCAAGGAGAGGCGATGCCCGAGTCGACGATCCCCATCCGCCGCGCCCTGATCTCGGTCCATGACAAGGAGGGCGTCGTCGCCTTCGCCCGGGCGTTGGCCGCTCTGGGGATCGAGATCCTCTCCACGGGGGCGACGGGCCGTGCGCTCGCCGAGGCGGGCGTGCCCTTCGTGCCTCTCGAGCGGCGCACCGGCTTCGGCGAGCTCTTCGGCGGGCGGGTCAAGACGCTGACGCCCCAGGTGCACGGCGGTCTGCTCCAGCGCCGGGGCGATCCCGGTGACGAGCGCGACGCCGCGGCGCACGGGATCCCGCCCATCGATCTGCTCTGCGTCAACCTCTACCCCTTCTCGCAGACGGCGGCCCGGCCGGGGGCCGCGCGCGAGGACTGCGTGGAGATGATCGACGTCGGCGGACCGGCGATGATCCGCGCTGCGGCGAAGAACCATCATCACGTCGTCGTCGTCTGCGATCCGGCCCGCTACGGCGCCGTCGCCGAGCGCATCCGCGAGCTGCGCGGCGCGTTCCCGCGGGCCGAGGCGGCCGGGCTCGCCGCGGAGGCCTTCGCCCGCACCGCGGCCTACGACGCGGAGATCGCCCAGTATCTGTCGGCGCTGGAGGGGGGAGACCTGCCCGACGCCTGGGCGGCGGCAGGCACGCGCCTGCTGCCCCTGCGCTACGGTGAGAACCCGCAGCAGCTCGGCACCTGCTACGCCGCCCCGCGCGGCTTCTGGCGCGAGCTGCGCCAGGAGCAGGGCAAGCAGCTGTCCTTCAACAATCTCGCCGACCTCTGGGCCGGCTGGCTCGCCCTGGGCGAGTTCGCGGAGTGCGGCTGCGTGGTGATCAAGCACCGCACGCCGAGCGGGCTGGCGCTCGCGGCGACGCCCGCCGAGGCCTTCGCCCTGGCGCGCGACGGCGATCCCCTCTCCGCGTTCGGGGGCGTCGTCGTCCTCAACCGCCCGGGCGACGCGGCGCTCGCCGAGCTCGCCGGGGCGATGTTCCTCGAGGTCCTGGCGGCCCCGGCCTGGGAACGGGAGGCGCTGGCCGCGCTGGCGGCGAAGCGCAACCTGCGCCTGCTCACGCTGCCGCCCGTGCCGCCGGCGGCGCGCCTCGCCTTCACCTCGATCGGCGACGCGGTGCTGGCCCAGCAGCCCCTGCCGCCGCCGGCTCCGCCCGAGACCTGGCGTCGCGTGACCCGCGCCGGCGTGGACCCGGCGATGCTGGCGGAGCTCTTCTTCGCCTGGCGCGTCGTGCGCCACGTCCGTTCCAACGCCATCGCCATCACCCGCGGCTCCCGCACGCTGGGCCTCGGCGGAGGGCAGACGAGCCGCATCGACGCCTGCGAGCTCGCGCTGCTCAAGGCGGCTCGCGCCGGCCAGGGGCTCGAGGGGGCCGTTCTCGCCAGCGACGCCTTCTTCCCCTTCCGCGACGTCGTCGACCGCGCGGCGGCCGCCGGGGTGCGCGCGATCGTGCAGCCGGGAGGGTCGCTGCGCGACGAGGAGAGCATCGCCGCCTGCGACGAGAGGGGGCTGGCCATGCTCTTCACGGGGGAGCGCGCCTTTGCGCACTGAGCTCGCCTGCGCCGCCGGCGGCGCGCCCGGCGCCTGCGCGCGCCTCCGCCGGCCGCCGGGCCGAGCGGCGGCCACGGCGGCGGTCCGCCTCGAGGCTCCGGCGGCGGCGGCGCGGCGCCTCGCCCCGATCGCCGCGCCGGCGCTGGCGGCGCTGGCCGCGCTGCTGGCCTCGGCCGCGGCCTTCGCCGACCCGCCGGCGTCCGCCCCCGACTGGGTCGCCCTCCAGCGCTCCCTGCGCCTCGAGCGCGCCGCGGCGCGCGTCGCCCGCGCGGCCAGCGACCCGGCGGCGATGCTCGCCGCCGAGACCGCCTACGGGCGCAGTCTCGCCGCGGCGGCGGCGCATCTCGCGGCGGCGGATCCCGCCGCGCTCGATCCTCCCGGCCGCAGCGCGTGGCTGGCGACCCTGCGCCACCTGCTCGCCGCGCGCGAGCCTGCCGCCCTCGGCTGGCTCAGGAGCAGGAGCGCGGCGCAGCTCGAGCCGATCGACCCGCAGGGCGAGATCCGCTTCTGGGCCGCTCTCGATGCGTTCGGGCGACAGGACTGGGCGGCGGCCGCGGCGCGGCTCGAGGGCTCGGCGCCCCCGCTCGTCCAGCCCTACGCCGAGTGGATGCGCGTACGCTCGCTCGAGGAGGTCGACGCCGAGCGCTCCGGGAGCCTGGCGAGAGAGATCCTCGCGCGCTCGCCCGAGCACCCCTTCCGCGGCCTGCTGACGCTGCGCGCCGCGCGCCACCTGCTGCACGCCGAGCGGGGGGCCGAGGCCCAGAGCCTGCTCGAGCGCTACCTGGCGCAGCAGCCGCCCGAAGACTGGCTGCGGGCCGCCGCGCTCACCTGGCTCGCCGAGACGCACCGGCGCGCCGGCCGCCCGGGGGAGTTCCGCCGGGCCTTCAGCCAGTCGGTGCAGGCCTCGGCGGCCGACAGCGAGGCGGGACCGCTGCGGCTCAGGCAGGCCCTGATCCTCCTGGAGGAGGACGCAGACCGGCGCGC
>VGIY01000415.1 GCA_016867695.1 Candidatus Eiseniibacteriota bacterium
CGCCGCCCAGATAGGAGCGGTGGGTCAGCGCGCGGCGCAGGATGAGCGCATTGACGAAATCGATGCGGATGTGGTCCTGGAAGGCGCGCACGACGGCCGTCGCATCGGCGTCGGGGGGCAGACCCGACCGCAACCGCAGGCGCCGTCGCAGGCCGTGCCACCACTGAGCGAGCGCGCTCATGCGCCCCCCACCCCCCGCGCGCCGCCGGCCGGCCCGCGCCGCCCGGGACCGACGGGATCTCACCGGGGCGCCGTGACGATCAGAGACACATTGTGCCCGCCGAAGCCGAGGGAGTTGGAGAGCGCCGCCCGGACGGGGCGGGTCCGCGCCTCGTTGGGCACGTAGTCGAGATCGCACTCCGGATCGGGCACCTGGTAGTTGATCGTCGGCGGGAGGATGCCGTCGCGGACCGCCAGCACGCAGGCGACGAGTTCGAAGGCCCCCGCGGCGCCGAGCAGGTGTCCGGTCATCGACTTGGTCGAGCTGACCGCCAGCCGGTCGGCATGCGCGCCGAAGACCTTGCGGATCGCCAGCGTCTCCCCCTTGTCGTTGAGCGGCGTCGACGTGCCGTGGGCGTTGAGGTAGTCGATGGTCTCCGGGGAGAGGCCGGCGTCCTTGAGAGCCAGCGCCATGGCCCGCCCCGCCCCCTCGCCGTTCGGCTCGGGGGCGGTCATGTGATAGGCGTCGGCCGTGGAGCCGTAGCCGGCCAGCTCGGCCAGGATCGTCGCCCCGCGGCGGCTCGCCTGTTCCCACTCCTCGAGGACCATCACCCCCGCGCCCTCGGCCATGATGAAGCCGTCCCGCTCGCGATCGAAGGGGCGGCTGGCGTTCTCGGGATCGTCGTTGCGCGTCGTCAGCGCCTTCATCGAGCAGAAGCCCGCCAGCGCCAGCGGCGTCAGGGGCGACTCGCTGCCCCCGGCGATCACGAGGTCGGCCAGATCGGAGGTGATCAGCCGGTAGCCCTCGCCCAGAGCGTGGGCCCCGGAGGCGCAGGCGGAGACCGTACAGAAGTTGGGTCCGCGGGCCCCGAACGCGATCGAGAGCTGGCCGCTGGCCATGTCCGAGATCATCATCGGCACGAAGAAGGGGCTCACCCGCGACGGCCCCCTGTTGAGCAGCACCTGATGCTGTTCGACCAGGGTGTGGATGCCGCCGATGCCGGAGCCGATGATCACCGCGGACCGGTCGCCGTCCAGGCCCTCCGTCCGCAGGCCCGCCTGGGCGAAGGCCTCCAGAGCCGCCACCCAGGCATACTGGACGAAGAGGTCGATGTGGCGCAGGGTCTTGCGCTCGATGAACCGCTCGGGTTCGAAGCCCTTGACCTCTCCCGCGACCTGGGAGTCGAAGGCGCTCGGGTCGAAGCGCGTCAGCCTGCCGATGCCCCCCCGCCCCGCCTTCAGGCTCTCCCAGGCGGAGGGCACATCGTTGCCGACGGGGGAAATCACGCCGAGGCCGGTGATGGCGACACGCCTCTTCATGCGCGTTCCTCTCGCGGAGCCGTGCGAGCCGCTCCTTCGGGACCCCCCCGCTCTAGGCGTTGGCCTTCTCCGCCAGGCGCTTCTTGAGGTACTCGATCGCTTCGCCGACGCGGGTCATCTTCTCCGCGTCCTCGTCGGGGATCTCCACACCGAAGGCATCCTCGAACGCCATCACGAGCTCCACGGTGTCGAGCGAGTCGGCCCCCAGATCGTCGATGAACGAAGCCTCGGGAACGACCTTGTCGGTCGTCACGCCCAGCTGGTCACAGATGATCTGGCGGACCTTGTCCTCGTAGTTCTCCATCTTCTCCTCCTCCGGGCTGTCTAGCGGTCATCCTTGAAGGCGAGCACCTCCGCCGCCGTCCCGAGGGTGCGGCAGGCGAGATTGCGATCGGTGGAACGCACGAGGCCCTTGAGCACCTGGCCGGGCCCGACCTCCCAGACGGCGTCGGGCTCGAGCGCGGCGATCCGGCGCACCGTCGGCTCCCACAGGACCGGACTGAGCATCTGGGCGACCAGGGAGCGGCGGATCTCCTCGGGCTCGACGACCGCGTCGGCGGTGGCATTGGCGAAGACCGGGAAGCGGGCGCGCCGGACCTCGATGCCCTCCAGCGCCTCGCTCAGCCCGGCAGCGGCCGGCTCCATCAGCGGGGAGTGGAAGGCCCCGCTGACGCGCAGTTCGACCACGCGCTTGACCCCCCGAGCCTGGAGCGCCTCGGCCACCCGGCGGACCGCGCCGGTCTCCCCCGAGATGACGATCTGTCCGGGGGAGTTCAGGTTGGCCGGCACGACGCTTCCTTCCGTCGCGCAGAGCTCGGCCACGAGACCCGGCTCGGCGCCGATGACGGCGGCCATCGTTCCCGGGTTGCGCAGGCCCGCCTCGAACATCAGCTCCCCGCGACGGCGCACGAGCCGCAGGGCGTCCTCGAGGCGCAGAGCGCCGGCGACGACATATGCCGAATACTCGCCCAGGCTGTGCCCCGCGCCCATCAGTTCTAGGGGGTCGCGGAAAGGCTGCAGGGCCTCCCAGGCCGCCATCGAGTGAGCCAGGATGGCGGGCTGGGCGTTGCGGGTCTCCTGCAGGGCCTCGGCCGGCCCGGAGAACATGAGATCGGTCAGCGGGAAGCCCAGCACTTCGTTGGCCTGATCCAAGAGCCTGCGCGAGGGCCCGAAGGTCTCGTAGAGGTCCTTGGCCATGCCGACGAACTGCGATCCCTGGCCGGGAAACAGCAGCGCGTTCATCGCTCTTCCTAGCCTCTCCTGTCTTCCGCCCGGCCCGTCCGGGGCCCGGACCCACCGGAGACACGAAACTGCATATATGCGGGAAACCCCGAACCGGTCCACGGCCTCGGGGTGCTTCCATGAGCGATCGGCGAAGT
>VGIY01000416.1 GCA_016867695.1 Candidatus Eiseniibacteriota bacterium
ACGATCGCCCCCCCCCCCCGCGTTCACCGGCTCGTGGCTCGGCGTCGCCTCTGTGGGCGGGCTCGCCTTCGGCGCGCGCAGCTTCCTCCACGACGGGCCGGACGGAGAGGTTCTCGCCTGGGACGAGTACACGATCGGCCTCGGCGGGAGCCCGCGCCCGGGCTACGGCTGGGGCGTCTCCTACTCCTGGAGCCGGGCGGACGAAGGCCTCGCCTCTCGCCACGAGCGCCTGGCGATGGGCTCGATCCGCCGCTCCCGTCTCTTCTCGCTCGGCATCGCCTGGCTCAAGGACACTCGCGTCGGCGAGAGCATGGCCCAGGCCGACCTCGGGATCCGCCCCTTCGGGCCGCGCCTGACGCTCTTCGCCGACGCCACCTTCGACCGCGATCTGCGCTGGGACCACCTGGGCACGCGGGCGTGGCGGACGGGCTACGGGATCGAGGCGCATCCGATCCGCGGGCTGGCCGTCGGCGCCAAGGCGCTGAACACGGGGGAGGTGGGCGTGCGCCTGAGTCTCGGCGCGGCGCGCGGCAGCCACCCCGGAGCGGCCGTGAACCTCGACCGCGGCGGCGGGCATGGCGCCACGACCTACTGGCTCGAGACCGGGTCGCCCGAGCCCGATCTCGGCCTGGTGAAGAGCCCCCCGCGGTACAAGGAGATCGATCTGCGCGGGCCGATCGCCTACCGGCGCTATCGCCTCTTCGACAGCCGCCGCACGCTCCTCGGCACGCTGCGGGAGATCGACGCCCTGGCCGCCGACCCCGGAGCCGGGGGCGTCGTGCTGAACCTCTCGGGACTGGCGGCCGACGGGGCGATGCTCTGGGAGCTGCGCGAGCAGCTCGCCGGCCTGCGCGCGAGCGGCAAGAAGGTGATCGTCTACCTCGACCGCGCCGGCATGGGGCAGTACGCCTTCGCCTCGGTGGCCGATCAGATCTGGATGGACCCGGTCGGCGAGCTGGACCTGCGCGGGCTCGTCTTCGGGCGCACCTATCTGCGCGGCGCGCTCGACAAGCTCGGTCTGGGCGTCGACGAATGGCGCTTCTTCACCTACAAGTCGGCCTTCGAGTCGCTCTCCCGCGAGTCGATGTCCGCGGCCGACCGGGAACAGGGCGGCGCCCTCATCGACGACATCTACGAGCACCTGGCCGGGAGCGTCTGCGCGGCGCGCGGCATCTCCCGCGAGGCGTGGGATCGCCTGGTCAACGAGCAGGGCGTGCTCCTGCCGCGAGAGGCGCTGGAAGCGGGTCTCGTCGATTCGCTCGGGACCTTCGAGCAGGCGCGCAAAGCGGCGCGCCGGGCCGCCCCGCGGGCCACGGCCGACGCCTCGTCGGCGCCGCTGGCGACGCTCTTCGGCGATCCCGTCTGGGAGCCGATGGCCTGGGGCGATCGGCCGCAGATCGCCGTCCTCTACGCGCTGGGCGTCTGCGAGATGGAGGAGGGCATCAAGGGGCGTTCGCTGGCGAAGAAGATCCGCGCCGCGGGCCGCGACCGCAGCGTCAAGGCGATCGTGCTCCGCGCCGACTCGCCGGGCGGCGATCCGCTGCCCAGCGACCTGGTCGCCCGGGAGATGAAGGAGGCGGCGAAGCGCAAGCCGGTCATTGTCTCCCAGGGCCGCGTGGCCGGGTCGGGAGGCTACTGGATCTCGATGTACGGGGACTCGATCGTCGCCTCCCCCGTTACGGTGACCGGCTCGATCGGGGTCATCGGCGGATGGATCTGGAACCAGGGCCTGGGCGAGAAGCTCGGCATCGCCTACGACCACGTCCAGCGGGGCGACCACGCCGACGTCGGTTCGGGCATGGTGCTGCCGCTGCTCGGCGCGCAGATCCCGGAGCGCGCGCTCACGCCGCGGGAGCGGGAGCGGATGGAGGAACTCATCCGCGCGCTCTACGCCGACTTCGTCGACAAGGTGGCCGAGGGGCGCGGTCTGACCGCGGAGCAGGTGGACGGCATCGGCCAGGGCCGGATCTGGAGCGGCCTGCGTGGTCGGGAGATCGGGCTGGTGGACGAGATCGGCGGCCTGTGGCACAGCCTGGCGATCGCCAGGGATGCCGCGGGCATCCCCGCAGGGCGCGGGATCGCGCTCACCGAGGGGCCGTCGCTCGGGCTGTTCCACTTCCCGCTGCCCGAGCTCAAGCTGTTCGGCGTGCGGCTGGGCGCGCCGCGCGGGGGGGGCGAGACCGCGGCGGCGACGCCCCCGGCGGCGGCCGCGGCGCTCGAGCTCTCGCCGGCGGAGTTCGAGCACCTGCGACGGATCGCGCTGGCGCGAGGCCTGCCGCTGCTGCTGATGGAGCCCTTCGAGATCCGGGACGCCGGGCAGCGCTGGTAGGAAGAGCGCTTGCGGTCCCGCGCGGACAGAGGGGAGGAGCCGGTCGAACGGCGACGCCCGGGCGACGGGCTCCTCCTCGGTGCGATCCTGCTCCTCGGCCTCGTCCTGCGTCTCTTCTACCTGCGGGAGATCGCCGCCGACCCGACCTTCGAGTACCCGCTGCGCGACGCCGGCTTCCACGACTACTGGGCGCGGGCGCTCGTCTCGGGCGACTGGACTCCGCCGCACGGCCAGCCCGACCCGCGCATCCCGCACGTCCCCTTCCTGAGGCCGCCCGGGTATCCCTACTTCCTGGCCGGGATCTACGCGCTCACGGGCGGCAGCCATCTGGCCGCGCGGATCGTCCAGATGTTGCTCGGGCTCCTCGGCGCGGGGCTCGCCTACAGGCTGGGACGCGTCCTCCTGGGGCGCGCCGCGGGGCTCTTCCTGGCCGCCTTCTGCGCCACATCCTGGGTGGCGCTCTTCTACGAGGGGGACC
>VGIY01000417.1 GCA_016867695.1 Candidatus Eiseniibacteriota bacterium
CCGGAGGGCGAACCAGGGGGGGAACAGGGATGATCCGCGCGGCGGAGATACTCACTGCCGGACTGGCCGAGATCGTTGCCGAGCGGGGCGGCGCGCTCACGATCGCGGTGCGGCCCTATCTGATCGGCTGATGACGCGCGGCCGAGGGCCCGGTCGGGTCCCTGGGCGAGCCCGACTCGGAGGAGGGATACGCTCGCTTCGCCGCGCCGGGCGCGACGCTGTTCGTGCGGGAAGACGCGCTCGCCTGCGCCGGCCCGGAGGGACGCCTGCCGTTCCACTTCGGCTCGCTGGGGGAGTGCGAGATCCGGCTGGCGGGGTCGGCGAAGAAGGGGTGAGGGGCGTCAGCGAGGCAGCCTCGTCCTGCCGAGTTGGCTGCCTCGCCGCCAGGCCGCGGAGCGAGCCGCGCTAGCCTTCCGGGTGGATCGCCTCGACCGGGCACTCCTCGGCGCAGGCGCCGCAGTCGGTGCAGAGGTCGGGGTCGATGATGTACTTCGGATCGCCCTCGCTGATCGCCTCCACGGGACAGACCGGCTTGCAGCTGCCGCACATGGTGCAGTCGTCGTTGATGACGTAAGCCATAGCCCAGATACCTCCCTTGCCGCAGGCCCGCGCCCATCCGCGCCCGGAACCGCGTCCGGCGCGCCGCTTCCCGAAAACGGAGTGGGATTATGCCCCCGGCGGGGCGGGAGAGTCCATTCCATTCGCCGGCGATCACGGCGCAGCAGAACGGCCCGGAAGCGCGGCCCCTCCCCCTTCCCCTCCGCCGGCCGGCCGGTTGCCGCCGGCGGGGACACGGGGTAGCATGCCCGGGCTTGCGGGGTCCGTTCGCGTCGCGCGCCGTCCCACGGGCGCCCCCGGCCGGGCGTTGACGCCGGAACCGGCGCGGGGGTACAATAGTCTACTTGTTTTGTGGACATATAGAGTCCCGCGGAAGGAGAGTCCCGCGGAAGGCGAGGCGGCATGCGCATATCGACGCGAGGCAGGTACGGCCTGCGGGCCATGGTGGAGCTGGCCCGCCATGCCGGAGATGGACCGCTGCTGATGCGCGCCATCACGGAGCGCCAGGGGATCCCGCGCAAGTACCTGCACGCGATCCTCACGGCGCTGCGTTCGCGCGGCCTGGTGCGCAGCCTGCGCGGCAGCCGGGGAGGCTACGCCCTCGGCCGGCCGCCGGAGGAGATCACGGCGCTCGACATCATCCGCGCGCTCGAGGGCGACATCGTGCTCGTCGACTGCGCCGAGCATGGAGAGCTCTGCGGGCGGAATCGGACCTGCGCGACGAGGGCGCTCTGGTTGGAACTCAGCCGCACGATCGAGCGCCAGCTCGCCGGCGTCACCCTGGCGGAGCTGGGGCGGCGCGGCCGGCCCGACGGCAAGCCCGGGCGCCGGGCCGCGCCGCGGAAGGCCTCGCCGCGGGGCAAGGAGAAGGCTCATGGAGCGGATCTACCTCGACCATAACGCGACGACCCCGCTCGACCCGGGCGTGCTCGAGGCGATGCTTCCCTTCCTGAGGGACTTCCACGGCAACGCCTCGAGCTTCCACGCCGCGGGCCGCGCCGCCCGCGCGGCCGTGGAGCAGGCGCGGGAGCGGGTGGCGGGACTCCTGGGCGCGCAGCCGCGCGAGATCGTCTTCACCAGCGGCGGGACCGAAGCCGACAACCATGCCCTGCGCGGCGTCGTCGAGCTGGCCCGCGGCCGGAGCGCGGAGGCGCCGCACATCGTCACCTCGTCGATCGAGCATCCCGCCGTGCTGAACACGGTCCAGCATCTGGAGAAGCAGGGCTGCCGGGCGACCTACCTCCCGGTCGACGCCTTCGCCCGCGTCGATCCGCAATCCGTGCGCGAGGCGCTGACCGACGCCGCCGTCCTGGTCTCGGTCATGCTCGCCAACAACGAGGTCGGCTCCCTCCAGCCGCTGGCCGAGATCTGCGGGATCTGCCGCCAGCGGGGCGTGCCGATCCACACCGACGCCGTCCAGGCCGCCGGGCGCGTGCCGATCGATGTCGGCGCCCTGGGCGTCGACCTGCTGTCGATCTCGAGCCACAAGATCTACGGGCCCAAGGGGGTCGGCGCCCTCTACATCCGCCGCGGCACGCGCGTGGCCCCGCTGATCCACGGGGGCCATCAGGAAAGCCGCCGCCGCGGCGGCACCGAGAACGTGGCCGGCATCGTCGGCCTCGGCAGGGCGGCCCAGCTCGCCGGCGAGCGACTGGCCCGCGCGGCGGAGGCCGAGGCGCGCCTGCGGGACCGCCTCGAACAGGGCCTGCGCGCCGCCGTACCGCACATGCGCGTCCACGGCCACCCGACCGAGCGGCTGCCGAACACCCTCACGGCCGGCTTCCGCTTCGTCGAGGGGGAGGCGCTGCTGCTGAACCTCGACCTCGAGGGCGTGGCTGTCTCCACGGGCTCGGCCTGCTCGTCGGGGGACCTGGAGCCCTCGCACGTGCTGATCGCGATGGGCGTGCCGGTCGAGGAGGCGCACGGGACGCTGCGCTTCTCGCTGGGCAAGGACAACACGGTCGAGGAGATCGATCGCGCGATCGCCGCCGTGGCCCGCGTGGTCGAGAAGGTGCGCGCCATGTCGCCGATGTATCACGACTTCGAGAAGCGGCGGCGGGAGGGAGCGTCGTCGCGGGCCTAGACGGCCTCGCCCGGCGAGCGGGCGGGCGGAGGCGCCAGGGGCGAACGAAGGGGGCGAGATGCAGCCATACTCCGAGAAGGTCATGGACCACGTCCGCGCGCCGCGCAACATCGGGCAGATCGAGGACGCCGACGGCGTCGGCGAGGTCGGGAATCC
>VGIY01000418.1 GCA_016867695.1 Candidatus Eiseniibacteriota bacterium
TGAGCGCTCCACGCATCTCATCCGCCCGCCCAGGCGGGACTTCGTCTTCTCCTATCTCCACGGCATCACCTGGGCGGATGTCGCCGGCGAGCCGACCTTCAGGGAGCTGTGGCCGACGATCGCGCGGGAGCTCGCGGATGTGGACTATCTCGTCGCGCACAACGCCGGCTTCGACCGTTCGGTGCTCTATCAGTGCTGCGAGCGGGCGCGCGTCGCCCCGCCGCCGCAGGACTTCCACTGCACGGTCAAGGTGGCGAAGCACCTCTGGCGGCTGCGCCACGCGTCGCTGCCGCACGTGTGCGACTACCTGGGGATCGGGCTGCAGCACCACGACCCCTCCTCGGACGCGCTTGCCTGCGCGAGGATCCTGATCGCGGCGCTCGAGAGCGGGCGGGAGCTGCCGCCGGTGCTGGGGGCGAGACGGGCGAGGTGAGACGCAGCGCCGAGTCCGTCCGACAACGGGCCTTCTCGTCGCCCGATCAGGCCGAAGCGACCCGACGGGAGCGCATCAGGCGAGGATCCGACCCGCCCAGAGCGACTCCAGAAACTCCCGCCAGGGCAGAACGCGGATGCCCTCGTGGTCGCGCGAAACGCGCTCGTTGCAGACCATGATGGCCTGTCGGGGCCGATGCTCCCCGGAGAAGGCCTTCAAGGACCTGAACTCCGGCTGATCCACGCGCCGGGTCCCCTTGACCTCGATGGCGACCTCTCCGCGCGCCAGGACGAAGTCCACTTCCAGTCCGCTTTTCGTGCGCCAGAAGTTCACGTCATAGTCCAGGTGCTCATAGGAACGATGGGCGAGGATCTCCATCAGGATGAAGTGCTCAAACGCCCTTCCGAACGGCTCTCCCCGCTCCTCGGTGAGGCGGCGCTTCGTCAGGGCGCCCGCGACCCCGACGTCGAAGAGGTAGAACTTGCCCGCCTTCGAGATCACCCGGCGTTCCTGCCGTCTCTTGTAGGGCTCGATCATCGCGCCAAGCAGCGTGTCCGCGAGGATCTGGTAGTAGCCCTTGACCGTCTTCGCGTCCACGCCGCAGTCGCGCGCGATGTTCGCGTAGTTGGTCAGTTCTCCGTGCGTGTAGCCGACCGCGTCCAGGAAGCGCGAGAAGGCCGGCATGTTGCGGGCGAGGCCCTCGTCGAAGATCTCCTCCTTGAGGTAGTCGCGCACATAGGCCTGCAGCGACCGCTCGTAACGCGCGTCCCTGTAGTGCGACGGGATCATGCCGCGATTGAGCGCGGTCAGGAGATCCAGGCTCTTCACCTCGGCCGAGACTAGCGGGTGCATCTCGTGGCGCCACGCCCGGCCACCGAGGAGGTTCGCGCGGCCTCGCTTGAGCTTGCGCGCGCTGGACCCGCAGAGGATGAAGCGCAGGCCGCGGTTTTCGATGAGCCCATGGACTTCATCCATGAGTGAGGGGACCTTCTGGACTTCATCGATGATGATCGGACGCCTCCGCGCTCTCGCGCCGGCAGCCGCGATCCGCTCGCGCAGGAGCGCTGGCCGCTTGGTCAGCTCGAGCAGGAGATCCGTGTCGAGCAGGTCGTAGCGCAGGCTGTCCGGGAAGGCCGACCGGAGATAGGTCGTCTTGCCCGTCTTGCGCGGACCCCAGAGGAAGGTGGACTGCCCACGGGGCAGCTCGATTCGAAGCCGGCGTGTGAAGTCGGCCATAATGGATGATCCTCCCGATTGGTCAGGCTAGAATGGAATATCGTCCATTTGGGTTCGCCTCGCAAGGACTCGTTTCGCCGGGGGCCATGCGGAGATCCGCGGCGGGGAGCGGGCGGGAGCTGCCGCCGGTGCTGGGGGCGAGACGGGCGAGGTGAGGGAGGACGAGGGAGAGACAAGGGCGAGACCAAAGGCGGAGGCAAGGGGCGGACGAGCGGGAGGTCGAGGAAGCGGCCGAGTAGGGCGCTCGAGTTCTATCTCAGCCGCCTGTCGCGCGCCCGGCCGCGCCCCTGCGCGTCTCGCAGGACTCCCTCCGTCCTGCGTGGCGCCATCGTCTTCGCGATCGCAGTGCTGGAGGCTCCCAAGGCGAGCAAGGTCTTCACGAGCAGGTCGAGGGACACCGATGGATGCCCCGATGGCCTCACGCATGGTCGTAGCCCCGTAGCCGCTGCTTGCAGGTCGACTCCTGCCGGGATATGTCAGATCGGACATAGGATCAAGGGTGGCTCTCGGGGTCTCCCGGGTGCCGCGCGAGGTCCTGGGTGGATGCCTGCGCTGCTCCGTGGCAAGCGCGATGCCTTGGGGCTTGCGCGGGACCCGATCCGGGGGTCACCTGACTCAGGATCCGTGCCCGAAACCGGACGAAGAGCCCAGGAGGTTCACTCGATGCCGACAACCGGCGCCAAGTTCCAGGAGGCGGAGGCGACGCTGCCGGCGGATCTGCGCGACATCTACCGGCGGCTGGTGCAGGACTATGAAGACCTGACGACGCTCCACTTCGGCCGCGGCTACGTCGCCTACAAGGTACTCGCCGACCTCGTGCTCGCGGGCTGGCGGCCGGCCGCGGAGCCGCGGGAGGGGGCGGTGGAATAGCGGAAGCCCGCAGCGGATTCTCCGGACTACAGGCGCGCGCCAAGCGAGGCGATCCGCGCCAACCATAGGTGAGAATGTGGGTTGGCATTCCGACCCCGGCCGATCTTGCAGTGGCCCCTTCATTGCGTTTGGGCGTATCCTTGCTGTCGGGTGGATCACGCTTTCCCCCGTCGGCCAGGGTCAGCTCTGACGCCGATGACGACTGAGATCGCGCCGCGGCCCTGGCTCCCACAGAGGAGGGTCGCGCCATGA
>VGIY01000419.1 GCA_016867695.1 Candidatus Eiseniibacteriota bacterium
CGCCCTCGGCAGTGGCGCCCGAGGCGGTCATCATCAGCACGACCGGCGAGGCGACCGCCGATGGATCGGCGGCCACGGCGAAGTCGAGCGTGACCATCTTGGTGGCGCCGGGCGCGAGCGAGGCGACGGCGAAGGCGGGCGGAGAGTCGTCCGCCTGGGCGATCTCCTCGTCGCCGTGCCAGCCGAGGTAGGTCAACCCGGCCGGGACGAGCGAGACGGCCATGAGGACGTCGCTCGCCCTCTCCCAGTTCCGGTTGGCGATCGTCGCCAGGTAGCTGAAGGTCCCGCCCGGGGAGACGACGGCGGCAAGCGGAACGAGCTGCAGATCGAGATCGGCGGCCTCCGGCTCCTCGGGGGGGGGCACGATGCCGCCGATCAGGAAGTTGAAGTAGCCGGGGATCTCGAAGCCGCTCGAGGTGCTCAGGCGCCACTCGTGCTGGTAGTAGCCGGGGGCGCCCTGCCCCTGGCGGGACTGGGCCGTGAAGGTCAGGATGAGCGTCGCCCCGGGCGGCAGGCAGGATCGGGCGCGCGCCTCCCATGTGAGCTTGCGGCCGCGGATCGAGAGGTCCCATCCGGACGGCGCGGGCCCGCCCCGCACGTCAGTGAATCCGGGCGCCAGCTCGAGCTCGATCTCGCAGACGTCGTCCGGATCGGTCGGACCCTGCGTCACGGTGAGCGTGTACTCGACCCTCTCGCCGATGCCGCTCTGCAGCGGATCGAGCGTGACGACCGGGGCGCGCGGCGCGGGAGCCGGCGCGATGCCCGGCGACGGGGGGGCGATCGCCCCCGCCGGCGTCGTCCCCGAGACCCACAGCCACGCTCCGGCCAGGAGCGCGACGGCCAGGCGGATCCCCGCGTGGCCGGGGCGCGCCCCGGCCCGGACGGCCCGTTCCCGATCCCTGTTCATGCTCGACCTCGTCTGCTCACAGGCCCACGGCATCCCGTGCATGTCCTTCCCCGGCATCTGCACGACCCCCTCCCGCGGGAGCGCGACCGCCGAGCGGCGGATCGCCCCCCGCCGGCCGCTAGAACTTCTGCATCACCTTGAGGTAGACCCGATCCGCCGCGTAATCGTCGGGCGAGTCCGCCAGCGAGTCGACGGCGTACTCGAGCGACTCGTAGCCCAGCGCGAAGCGGAACATCCGGCTGGCGTCCCAGGCGACCTCGCCCGTGGCGATCCAGCGATGGTTCTCCAGCGGCGCCCCCACCGTGGCGGTGCCGTCGCTGACGGCGATCGGCTCGCCGTCCAGGAGCGTGTAGCGCAGGCGCGCGGTGATCTCCCAGTTGCGGTGCAGGTGCAGGTTCGCCCCGACGCGGAAGTTCTGCAGCTCCGTGTCGCTGCGCCCGTAGTCCTGGAGCCGGCGCAGCTTCCACTGGTAGCCGGCGAAGAGGGAGAGCCGCGGCTCCCAGTTGTAGGTGACGTCCGCCTCCCAGCGCCTCTCGTAGCGGCGCAGCAGCCCCTGGGCGACGCCGATCTTGCGCGCGTCCATCAGATCCTCGCGCGCGCCCGCGCCGTGCAGCTCGAGATCGGGCGTGACGAACCAGTAGCCCTCGACGCGGGTCAGCTCCGACTGGCGCTCGATCGTGCCGGCGGTCTCGTCGCGGGTGCGCGCGCGGTCGTGGCCGAGCAGCACCTGGACCGGCTCCCAGGGGCGCAGGTCCGCCCCGGCGGAGTAGGCGCGGCGCTTGTTCTCGGGGTTGCCGCCGCTGAATCGCCACCCTTGCTGGTCGAGGGCGTAGTCGATCTGCCACTCGCCGTCCCCGCGCAGGACGTAGCGCTCCCGCAGGCGCAGGGTCGCGCCCAGGTCGGCGCGATCGCTGCGCGCGCGCGTGCGCTCGCTGTCGCGGTCGTAGGTCGATTCGGTGAACAGGCCGGCCTGCGAGTTCAGCCACTCGCCCGGCTTCAGCTCCAGGCCGCCGGCCAGACGCCAGACGCCGGCGCGCGAGAGCGCCTCGCCGGCGCGCGCCTCGTTGGTGAAGTGCTCGCGCTCGGCCAGCAGGCGACCGCGCCACGCCCCGACGGCCTGGCGCGCCTCGAGGGTCGAAGTCTCCCGGTACTCCTCCTTGAGATGGACGACCCGCTCATGGACCGCCGAGCGCCACTCGTGACGGTAGGTCAGTTCGGACCGGGCCAACGGGCGATAGGCCAGGCCGGCGAAGGTGGTCAGATCCGTGTACGCCCGGCTGTCGAACTCCGGATTGGCGCTCTCGGTGCGCCGGTGGCCGCCGAGGAAGTCGACCGCCGCGGCGGCGCGGAACTTGCCGTCCAGCTCCAGGCGCTGGCGGTTGCTCTGCCCGACGAGCGCGCGGTTGTCGAGCGGCTCGAAGCCGCGCTCCATGCGCTGGAAGTCCCCGGAGAAGGCGAGGCGCGGCAGGCTCTGCGACTCCAGGCGCAGGCCGAAGGCGCGGTTGTGCCGCTCGCCGCCCAGCCGGCCCGAGTCGCTCAGCGCCGCGGTCGCCTCCAGTCGCGTGCGTTCGAGAAGGTCGGCCTCGAGGGTGCCGCCGTAGGCTCCCAGCCGCTGGGCGGCCGGCCGCAGCGACTCCTCCCCGCGCCAGGAGGCGGCGTCGTCGTAGGTGCCCGCGTAGAGCACCGCGGCGCGGGCCGACTCGCCGAGGTTGACCCGGGTGCGCGTCGCCGCCAGGTATCGGCGGTAGCCCGTGTCGCGGCGGTCGAAGCTGTACTGGATCGACAGGTAGACGGGGTCGCCCTCGAAGGTCCGGCTCTGGATCGGCTCCATGAAGACGACGACGCCGCGCAGGTAGTCGATCGTGTAGTCGACG
>VGIY01000420.1 GCA_016867695.1 Candidatus Eiseniibacteriota bacterium
GCGATCCTTGACCAACTCCTCGAGGATGATCCCCCGTTCCTTCTCGAACTTCTCCTCCGGTAGCGTCGATCGCAGGAGCATGTCGGCCTGGAGCGCCAGGCCGCGCCCCAGGAAACGCCGCGGCAGCGTCATCATGAAGGCGACATGCGTGCGCCGCGTCGTCGCGTTGTTGAAGGCGCCGTAGAAGTCGGTCTCGGCGTAGAGCTGCTCCTGCGTCCGCGTCTCGGTCCCGTTGAAGAGCATGTGCTCCAGGAAGTGCGAGGCCCCGCAGGTGCGCGCCGACTCCCAGGCCGCACCGCTGCGCAGGACGACGATCGAGGTCGCCACCCGGCTGGCCTCGTCCGGCAGCAGGAGCACCTCGATGCCGTTGCCCAGGAAGGCGCGCCGGCCGCCCGGGACGGCCGCCACGGCTTCCTCGGGACCCGCCGCCGCGGGGGCCGGGGCCTTCGCCGCCACGGCTTCCTCGGGACCCGCCGCCGCGGGGGCCTCAGCCTTCGCCGGCGGCATCCCGCCACCGGGCATGCGCGCGCCCCCGGGGGGCATCGCCGCCGCGGTCGCCCAGAGCCCGGCCCAGAGCAGCGCCAGAGCTGCCCGCCCGAGAGCGCGGCCTGCGCACCTCGGGGGATTCGGCACGCTCGCGGCTCCCGGAGTCAATGTCGGATAATCATCATTATGTAAACTAACAGGTCCAGAGGGCCGCCCCCGAGCCCGCCGCGACCGTGCGCCCTGCAAGGGCTCGCCTGCGCAACGCATTCCCGTCCTCCTCCACCGAACGCGGCCGGCCGTCCGGCGAGCGGCCCCGCATCGCCGGAGGCGGAGCACCCGACCGCCGCAAGGATTGACGACAAACACGGATCCGGACCCAGCTCGCACCGCGCTCCCGGGCGGCCGCCCTTGCGGCGCGGCGCCGCGGCCGCGCGGCACACTCCGTGCACCGCCGCAGCGACGAGAACGGTGTCGGGTTTGAAGGATCCAAGATGCAGACAACATCGCCCGTTCTCGACCTGGAGACCTCTATCTGCGCCGCCCGTGTGCGGCCCATGGGTCCGAGGCCCGAAGCTTTGCGTGGTGACCTGCAACGGTTCCCATGGCACGGCGGAGGCGGAGGTTGGTCTCCACACTCGTGCGGTCGCAGGCGCGATCGCGGGCTATCGGCTACGGCCCCCGGCCCGAATGGCACACGGGGCGCGGTCCTGGACCGCGCCCCGTGTCGTTTCTCCCCTCGACGGCAGCCGGAGGGCGCGGCACGGCCGGCCTCCCGGAGGCTCAGCGGGCGATCAGCTGCAGGTGGTCCTCGATCTTGACCTGCAACTCGGCCGGGCGCACCGCGCCGACGTGCTGGCCGACGATCTCTCCGGCGCGGAAGAAGAGCAGCGTCGGCAGGCTGACCACGTGGCACGCCGACGGGGTGCGCGGATTCGCGCCCACGTCGATGCGGCAGACCTTCATCTTGCCGGCGTAGCTGCGGGCGATCTCCTGCAGGAGCGGGTCGAGCGCCTTGCAGGGCTCGCACCAGTCCCCCCAGACATCCAGGACGACCGGAGTCTCCGACCGCAGGACCTCGCGCTCGAATGTCGCATCGGTGATGTCAATCACTCGCGCCATGCCGTGCCCCCTCGTCGCTCTCCATCCCAGCGCGATCGCCGCGCGCCCGCGCCGCATGCGCGACCAGCACCGCCTCGAGCGCCGTGTAGTCGTGCGCGCCGGGCCAGCGACCGCTCTTCATCCGCCGCTCCCACTCGTAGCACTCGTCCAGCATCCGGCCAAGCAGATTCTTCGCCCGCGGCGGCAGGGGAGAGCGTCCTCCCCCACGACCGCCCGCCGTCCACGCGCCGAAGCCGCGCGCCGGCGCGCCTCCCGGCTCGGCGAGACGGTTCGCCGCCGCGTAGCTCAGCTTCCAGTTGAAGCTGAAGGCGCTCTCCTCACGGCGCACGGATTGCAGGCGTTGTAGCGCCTCGACGTGCTTGCCCTGGAGCGCCGCCTCCACGCACTCCCAGGAGCCGCCGATCAGGCCCGAGCGCGCCATCGCGCGAAGATCCTCGACGCCCAGATCCCCCGGCCCGTGCAGCAGGCTCAGCTTCTCGACCTCCTGGGCCAGCGTCATCAGATCGGGACCGAGATGCCCGACGATCCTGCGCGCCGCGGGGGCCGACAGGCGCACGCCGAAGCGCTCCGCCTGCCGCGTCAGCCAGGCGGCCGCCGCGGGCGCTTCGAGCCGGGCGAAGTCGACAACCGTCGTGCGCGCCAGGATCTCGGCGTGGATCTTCGTGCGCTTGCGCAACTCGAAGGCCGTCTCCGGCGAGCAGAGGATCAGCGGATTGGCCGTCTCGCGGCCGAGCGCCCTGATCCAGGCCTCGCGTTCTTTCGGGCGCAGGCGGCCGGCCCGTTCCAGGCCGTCGACCCAGACGACGCGCTCGGCGCCGAAGAGCCCGGTCTGCATGGCCGCCGAGAGGATCTCGTCGGCCTCGTGTTCGCCGAGGCGGAAGGTCGCCAGCGCGTAGCGCGCCCCGGTCGCCGCCCGCTCGTCGCCCAGAAGTGCTCGCAGGAGGGCCTGCAGCGCCTCCTGCTTGAGGAATCCCTCGGGCCCGCAGAAGGCGTACGCGCCACTCGCGCCCTGGCGCTTCAGCCGGCCCTCCAGATCCCGGAGACTCAGGCTGCGGCCCTGCGCCACGCCCCCTCCCCTCTCACCACTGCTCGAGCGTCCGCGCCAGCGCGTCGTCGCCCAGCTTGCGGATCGCCGCCAGCCGCGCC
>VGIY01000421.1 GCA_016867695.1 Candidatus Eiseniibacteriota bacterium
CCGAGCCGGGGGGCGATGTCGACCGGGAAGGTGCCCGCCTCGAAGTGCGCGGCCACGCCGGGCATGAACTCCCTCTGGACGAAGGCGCGCAGCGTATCTCTAAGCAGGAGCTCGTCTTCGGTCAATTCTAGATCAAGTCGGTAGAAGTCGCTCGGATCGATCATCGCTGCCTCCCAGGGTCGGACCCGTGAGCTACTCCCCGCCGGCGGCGCAGTTCCCCCGCCCCGGGCTCCGCGGCCCGGCCCCCCGTCGACCGGGCCCGCTCGGTCAGTCCCGGTCGGGGCGGGCGAGTCGGCATGGTCCGGGCGGATCCGGTCCGGGCGGATCCGGTCCGGTCCGGTCCGGTCCGGTCCGGTCCGGGGCAGGGTCGCCCTGCTGCCGGCGGAGCGTCAAGGGCTTTCCAGCGGGCGGGGAGGGAGCCCCTTCCACGCGCTCAACTAAGGCGCCCGCCGGGTCGATAGATGGATGAGCCAGTCCACACGCGCCCCTCCGGGGGCGGGGGGTAAGTGAGTCCCAGGGAGGGGAGAACCGTGCCGGCGTTCGCCCGCGTCGTCCCGCCGCGCACGCTTCGCGCGCGCCTGCTTCTCGGCGGGACGGCGTCGCTGGCGGCCCTGCTGATCGCCCTCGTGGCGAGCGGTCTTGCCGACCCCTGGAAGGCCGAGGCGGGGCCGCGGCGGAGCGCGGCGCTGCTCACGCTGGCGATGACCTCGCTGTGGGGCGCCGGGCTCCTGACCTTCGCGGCGCGATCGACCGGGCGGCTCTCCCGCGCCGCCGAGCGCGTGGCCGGCGAGGCGAGCCGCTGGGGAGGCGCAACCGGCGCCGCGGCGCCGGAGGGGGGCGACGAGGCCGCGCGGCTGAACGAGGCCTTCGGCGAGATGACGCGCCGGGCGACGGACCTGCGGGCGGAGCTGGAGCGGGCGAACCTGGGCCTGCAGTCCCAGATCCGTCAGCGGACCGCCGAGCTGCGCCAGAAGAACCTCGCCCTCGCCTTCCAGAACGAGAAGGTCACCGAGGCCAACCGGTTGAAGAGCGCCTTCTTCGCCAACGTGTCCCACGAGCTGCGCACGCCGCTCAACGCCATCCTCGCCCTCAACGAGATGCTGCGCGACGGGATCCCCGGGCCGGTCAACGACGCCCAGCGCCAGCACCTGACGCTGGCCTACAACAGCGGGGTGAAGCTGCTCCAGCTGATCAACGAGGTGCTCGACCTCTCGCGCATCGAGGCGGGACGGATGGAGGTCGTGCGCGAACAGGTGGCGATCGTCGACCGCCTGCTCGAGGCGGCCGAGGGGCTGCGCGCGCTCGCCGAGGAGAAGGGACTGCGCCTGGTGATCGAAGCCCAGGGCACGGGCCGCAGCGTGCGCACCGACGCCGCCAAGCTGCAGCAGATCCTGGTGAACCTGCTCGGCAACGCGATCAAGTTCACCGCGCAGGGCGCCGTCACGGCGCGCATCCATCTGCTCGGGGACGAGAGCCTCATGTCGGTGGAGGTCGAGGACACGGGCCCCGGCATCCCCGCCGAGGAGCAGCCGCGCATCTTCCTCGAATTCCACCGCGTCGAAGGGGCCCTCACCGAGGCCGCGCCGGGCACGGGACTGGGGCTGACGATCAGCAAGCGGCTCGTCCACCTGCTGGGCGGCGACATCTGGGTCGACAGCGTGGTCGGGCGCGGCTCCCGCTTCGCCTTCGTCGTCCCGCTGGGGGCGGAGGCGGCGCGCGGCACGGGGGCGGGGGAGCAGGAGGGCGGCGAGGCGGAGGAGCGGGAGGAGGGGCGCGCGCGCGTGCTGCTCGTGGCCGATGACCTGGTCGAGGCGGGAGTCCTCGGGCGCTACTTCCGCCAGCGCGGCGTCGAGGTCGAGCGCGCGCGCAACGAGTTCGAGATGCAGAGGATCGTCCAGGCCGGGGGACTGGGGCTCGCCCTGGTCGTGGCCGATCCGCGCAGCCCGGCGCGCAGCGCCGTGCTGGTCGAGGAGATCGCCCGGGCGGCGGAGGCCCCCCCGGTGATCCTCTACGCGGACCGGGAGCCGGACCCCGAGGCGCTGGCCCGCATCCAGGGGTGCGCGGACGCGCTCTTCGTCAAGGGCGCCCGGGGACTGGGGGAGCTGGTCGATCTGGGACTGGCGATGATGCGCCGGGGCGGGTCCGAGCGGCCCGCCGGCGGGGAGTCCGCGGCGGTCGAGCCGCGCGCGGCCTAGGAGGAGCTTGGAACATGGAAGCGAAGGGGAAGCGGGCCTACATCCTGCTGGCCGAGGACGAGCCGACGAACCAGTACGTCTTCCGCGCGATTCTGGAGAGCGGCGACTACGAGGTCCAGATCGTGGACAACGGCCGAGCCGCCCTGGAGGAGCAGGAGCGGCGCCGGCCCGACATCATCCTGCTCGACATGATGATGCCGATCATGGACGGCTACGAAACGGCCCGGCGCATGGTGCTCGACGCCCGGCTCGACGGCATCCCCATCCTGGCCTTGACCGCCAAGGCGATGAAGGGGGACGCCGAGAAGACGCTCGAAGCGGGCTGCGACGACTACATGTCCAAGCCGATCCGCCGCCAGGAGCTCCTCGGCACGGTGCAGCGCTGGCTCGACCGGCCCATCGATGAGTGGATGCCGCGCCGCATGCAGCTGCGCGGCGACTCGATCGCCCAGACGGGCTAGGAGAACGCCGCCGCAGCCCGCCCGACGGGCTCGCGCCAGCGGCGGGGGGCGGCCCGCGTCGCGGGCGCCTGCGGCCGTCTCGCCCCCCCCGGC
>VGIY01000422.1 GCA_016867695.1 Candidatus Eiseniibacteriota bacterium
GGGCCCCCGGCGAAACCCGTCTCCGGCCCGGTGGCGGGGCTGGTCGCGAGGTTGATCAGCACGGAGGAGAAGTCGTCCTCGGAGTTGCCGACGAAAAGGTCCAGATCCAGGTCGCCGTCGAAGTTCCCGGGTGCCAGCGTGTGCGGGCAGCACTCCGCATCGTACTCCTCGCTCACCTGAAACGTCCCGTCGCCGTTGCCGCGCAGCAACGAGATGGTCCAGCCTCCGTTGTTCGCCACGCAGAGGTCGGCGTGGCCGTCGCGGTCGAAGTCCTCGATGACGACATCCTGGGGCCAATTGCCCACGGGGTAGTAGACCGGCGGGGCGAAGGTGCCGTAGGCGCTGCCGCGGAGCACGGCGACGGTGCCGTCGTCGCTGCACGTGACGGCGATGTCGTAGTCGCCGTCGTGATCGATGTCGCCCAACCCCGCCTCGAGCGGGTAGTCGCCGATTCCGTAGAAGAAGGGCGCGAGGAAGGTCCCGTCGCCGTTGCCCAGCAGGACCGAGAAGCCGTCCGCGCCCGGGTGGACGACGATCAGATCGAGATCGTCATCCCCGTCCAGGCGCAGGAGCGTGAGCGTCTTGGGGTACTGCGTCATCGTCAGGTGAACCGGGGCCTGGAAGGTCCCGTCACCGTTGCCCATCAGGATCGCCAGGTCCCAGGCCGGGCTGGGAGTCGAGACGATCATGTCGAGCGCGAGATCCCCGTTCAGGTCGCCAAGCACGACAAACCAGGGGAGCTCCGGCACGGAGATGATCGTCGGCGCACCGAAGGTGCCGTCGCCGATGCCCAGCGAGACCGAGACGTAGTCGGTGTCGAGGCTCGAGGTGACGACATCGGGGATCCAATCTCCATTGACGTCACCGACGTCGCCCGAGTAGGGGCTGCCGGCGATCGGATAGCGCACCGCGGGCGCGAAGGTCCCGTCGCCGTTGCCCAACAGCACCCAGAAGGCGCTGTCGACCCAGCAGACGGTGACGATGTCGAGGACATCGTCGCCGTCGAGATCGGACATGCAGACCGCGCGGACGTGCTGTCCGACGCCGTAGGTGACGGGCGGGGCGAAGACCGGGTCGAGATCCCCGAGGGAGGCGGCGTAGGCCGGTTGACCCCAGCAGGCCGCCAGTGTCGCGAGCAGCAGGGCGAGGCAGGCGAGATTCGTCATGGACCACCTCCTGGTGGGAGGAACGGGGCGCCAGCGCTCGCCATCAGCGGCGGATGGTCCTGGCGCGGCCCTGGCCTGGCAGGGCCGTTCGAGCGACTCCCGCGCCCCGCAGCCATGGCCGGGACAAGGCCAGCCGACCGCTGCATGGCGTGGTTCTGCGGTCCATTGACACCAGCCCACCCGTGTCTTACGATGTCTGACATGAAAGATACCATCACGATACGCTTGGACTCTGGCCTGAGCAAGGCCCTGGACCGAGTCGCCCGCCAGTCCGGACGCACCCGCAGTCAGGTCGTGCGAGAGGCGCTGCAGCGGCAGCTCGGCCTGATCCGCTTTGAGCGTCTCCGGCGCAAGGTCCTGCCGTTCGCCGAAGCCCGTGGATACCTGACGGACGAAGACGTTGCTCGGGACATCTCGTGAGGGTCTTTCTCGACACGAATGTCCTCGTGAGCGCCTTTGCCACCCGCGGCCTATGCGCGGATGTGATGCGGCATGTGCTGGCTGAGCACACGCTAGTCACCGGGGAGGTTGTCCTCGCCGAGCTGCGGAGAGTCTTGCGGTCGCGCATCCGGGTCCCGTCCAAGACGGTGGACGCCATCGAGGAACTCCTTCGCGAGCACGAGGTCGTTGCCCGCCCGGAGACTGCCGATCTGCCCGAGGTTCGCGATCCCGATGATCGCTGGGTGTTGGCCAGTGCGATATGCGGTCGCGCGGATGTGCTGATCACCGGAGACCGTGATCTCCTCGAGTTGGGCTCCAAGTCACCACTGCCCATTGTTGATCCCCGTGGCTTCTGGGTTCTCCTGCGCGGGAAGCCGCCCTCGCACCGTTGATCCACCGCCTTGGTTTACCGCAGAACCAGTGTCGTAGCACGCGCGAGGGGCTCACGGGAGGGGGCATCGCCGCTGACGGCTTCGCTCGCGGCGTGGCTCGCCCGCTGTGTCCTTCGCCCGCGGTGCCAATCTGTCCGCGGTGTCCTTCGCCCGCGCTACTTGCCCGCGGAGTCGCCTCGGGCCGCGCGGCCGGAGCGCGCCGTGATCCGCTGGTCAGCGTAGCAGGCTACCTCGACCACCTGCTCGAGCGGCCGCTCGAGGCGCGGATCCTGATGGTTCCGCAGCACGATCTCCTTCGCGAAGAGGAGAGCGAGATAGCGCAGCTTCAGGCGAGGCTGCTCGGCGATCGCGCGATAGTCGCGATGTCCGGCATTGACCTGCCAGCGCCCGTTCGCCATGCGGGAGCGCCAGGTCTCGGCCGGCAGATCGACGAGCTCCGGTTCGGGGATGCCCTCCACCGAGCGCCGGCCGGGAAGTTCATCGAGGACTTCGACGCGCGCCTCAGCCTCGGCTTCCGGCCCGTCCGGTGGCAGCGCCTCCGTCTCGCGCGCGGCCTCCCGCGCCTCCCTGCCGCCCATTCGCGCATGCACGCGCAGCGTCCCCTCGGCCGGAACCGGGGCCGCCTGCAGGATCGCGGCGTCGGTCGCGCCGGAGTTGGCCTGGATCCGGGTCTCCCGCACAGCGCCGGCGCCGTCGGCGAATCCGCCCACCGCGCCGCTCAGCG
>VGIY01000423.1 GCA_016867695.1 Candidatus Eiseniibacteriota bacterium
GCCACTCGCTGATCGCCCCGATCGGGCAGGCGAATCCGCAGAACGCCCGGCGCACGACGAGCGTGACGGCGAGCAGCGCGCCGAGGATGTAGAAGTTGGACATCCCCAGCGAGCAGGGCATCGCCCCCTCGCGCAGCCAGGTGTACAACCCCTCGACGCCGCCGAAGGGACAGAATCCCTCGGCGTGGCCGCGCAGGAGGAAGACGCCAACGATGACGACGGCCAGGAAGCCCGCTTGCAGGATCGTCCGCGCGCGCCGCATGCGTGCGGTCCCGGGCCCGTCGCCAGCCGCCCGACTCCGGCGACCGGAGTCGCCGCGGGGCGGGCTGCCCTTGGGCCCGGGGGTCCGCGCCCCTACTTGCCGCCGCCGGTGGCGCAGCTGCTCGCCCGCGGACAGCCCCCGCAGGTCGGCCCGCGGCTGCAGCCCGACTCCTTGACGGCCGATTCGGTGGCGAAGACGGCGGCGAAGGAGGCCTCGCCGGCCAGGGGGCCGAAGTCGGGACAGGCGCGCGCCTGGTCCTTGAGGCGCGCCAGCCTGCTCGGCGGCGTGGAGCGGAAGGCGAGCTGCAGGGCCGCCAGGGAGGGCTCGCCCTTCCCGAGGAGGGCCTGCACGCGGGCGGCGAGGTAGAGCATCTGCGCGTTGTCCGGCGGCGGCGCCGGGAGGTCGGCCGCCAGCCGCTCGGCCTCGCCGCGCTCGCCGCTCTTCGCTCCGGCCAGCGCGAGCATCCAGCGGCCCAGCGGCGAGAGCCGATCAGCACCCATGGCGGCCAGGATGTCGCCCGCCTCCGCGTCGGCGCCCGACTCGAGCAGCGTCTCCGCCAGCGCCTCGGCCGACGCGGGCGAGTCCTCGCGGCCGTGGCGATCGCGGTCCAAGGCCAGGGCTTCGGCGAAGAGGCCCCGGTCGTAGTAGTAGGCGCGCAACGCCGCCGCGCCCCGATCCCGGCGCGCCGGGTCGGTCTCGCTCTGGATGCGCTGGCGCAGGTCGATCACCTGACGCACGATGGCGAGCTCCCGGCGGTAGTCCGCCTGCGCGGGGTCGGCCTTCGCGGCCTCCTCGAGCGCCGCGAGCGCCTGCGTGAACTCGGCCCGCCCGAGGTGGGCCTGCGCCCGGGCGAAGGGCTCCGCCCCCAAGCCCGCGTCCGCCGTCGCCGCCGTCCAGGCGCCCAGGCCGAGCCACAGCGCCGCCGCCCAACACCATGTTCCTCTCACCCGTTCCTCCCTGCTAATCGACTGCCGTCCGTCTCCCGTCGCGCCCGGCGGCATCACCTCACGATGACCACGCGCGCCGAGCGCTCCTCGCCCTCCGTCTTGAGCCGCAGCCAGTAGACGCCGGCTGCCACCGGCGCGCCGTTCTCGCCGCGGCCGTCCCAGGAGAGCGCGTGCGCCCCGGCGCCCAGCGGACCCTCGTGCAGCGGGCGCACGAGCCGGCCCGCGGCGTCGTAGACCCCGAGCCGGGCCTGCGTCTCCCGCGGCAGCGCGAAGCGCAGCGTGCTCGCCCCCGGCGCCGGGTTCGGGCCGGCGGGGAAGAGCTCGAGCCGCGAGACGGCGCCCTCTCCGCTCACGGCGGAGAACTGGAGCGTCACCTCCGCGTCGTCGACATACCAGCCCTCGCGGGCAACCGACCCATCCGAGCCGAAGGCGAAGCGGATGCGCGCGCTGCCCTGATGCCCGCTCAGGTCGAAGGTCTCGCGCCGCCAGTCGTGGCTGCCGCTGAAGACGGGCGTCTCGGCGGGGAAGGGCCCCGGCGTCCCGCCGGCGCGGATGCGATAGGGGTAGCCCCCCTCGGGGGCGAGCCCCTGCCACGGTCCGCCGTCGATGGAGATCTCCACGAGGCCGCCGTCGTAGCAGTAGCCCGGGTAGGACGAGCTGACCTCGGCGTGCATCCAGTGCCAGAAGGTGAGCTGCGCGTTGTCGGGCAGGCTGAAGGGCGTGCTCTCGAGGATCGCGTAGAGCAGGTTGTTGTAGTTGGCGCTGCCCGCGCCGCCGCACTTCCAGGAGGTCGTGCCGCCGTAGGTGTGATTGCGGTAGGTCTCCAGATGCCACTGGTCGCCGAATCCGCCTCCGCCCGCGTAGTGCGACCAGCCGCCGGCGCCGCCCTCGACGTCGTCGCGGAAGATCTCGCCGACCTGGAAGATGAATCCCTCGCTGGCCGCATAGCCACCGGAGCCGGACAGCAGCAGCGCCATCGGCAGCGCATGGATCGGCGGGCAGGCCGGGTCGATCGAGAGGGCGAACGGCCCGGCGGAGGCGGTCGCTCCCGGCTCCAGCGCGCCGAAGTCCCGCGGCGTCGGATCGACGGCGACGAAGCCGCCGCCCAGGAGGATCCCGCTGACGCCGGCGACGCCGGCGCTGCCCTCGTTACGCAGCGTGAGGCCGAGGGCGATCGCCTCGCCCGGCTCGGGGATGCCGTCGCCGTCGCCGCCAGCGGAGTCGTCGATCGTCAAGGCGATCAGATCGAGCGCCGGCGCGTGGGCGACGAAGGCCAGGTCGTGCGACCCGGGCGCCTCGCTCAGCGTGAGCTGGAAGGATAGGGCGTGGAGATCGGGCACGTCCGCCGCCACGGCGAAGACGAAGGGGGCGGCGCTCGTCGCCGTGGCGCCCGAGGGAATCGCGCCGAACGAGGCACCCGGCACAGTCACGCTGACGTAGGGGTCCGACTCCAGGAGCTGCCCGGTGACGCCCGCGGCGGCCTGCTGGCCGATGTTGCGCAGCGTGACGCG
>VGIY01000424.1 GCA_016867695.1 Candidatus Eiseniibacteriota bacterium
CGTCGACGCGCACGAGCAGGAAGCTCACGCCGGTTCCTCTTCGGCCCAGCCGAGTAGGCGGATGCCGTCGCGCCCTCGCGTCAGCAGCCGCTCGCGCAGATCCCCGGGCGATGCGCTCCCGCGATGGCAGAGGAACTCGAGCAGCATGGGCAGGTTGACGCCGCCCGCCAGGAGCAGGTCGGGTCGCCCGCGCCGCACGAGCGCGCAGGCGTGCCCGCAGCTGCCTCCCAACAGGTCGACCAGGACCACGACCGGCCCCGACGGCGGCAGCAGCGCCTCGATCTCGGCCTGCAGACCCTCGGGGGACTTGCCCGAGTTGCTGACCACCTGCATCGCCGGCTGGGGTCCGAGGATCGACTCGGCCGTGCGCAGCAACTCGAGCCCCAAGCGCCCGTGGGTGACCAGAACGCCCGGCACACGCCTCTCGCCGGTCACTCCGAGTCCCCCTCGGCCAGGCGCGACAGCGCGCGCTTGCGGCGGATCACCTCGAGCAGGTTGTCGCTGAAGCGAGCGGCGGGATGATAGCCGTAAGCCTTGACCAGGTAGTTGAGCGCCACCGCTTCGGCGATGACGGTGATGTTCTTGCCCGGGAAGATCGGGATCTCGACCAGGGGGATCGTCACCCCCAGGATCGCCGTCTCCCGCTCCTGCAGGCCGAGGCGCTCGTAGCGCTCGTCGGCATTCCACTCCTGCAGCTTGACCTCGACCTCGACGCGCTTGAAGCCCCGGATGGCCCGGATGCCGAAGATGCTCTGCACGTCGATGATGCCGAGGCCGCGGATCTCCATGCAGTGGCGCAGCAGCTCGTTGCCCGAGCCGATCAGGATCGCGGATCGGCGTCGGCGGATGGTGACGATGTCGTCGGCCACCAGCCGGTGTCCCCGCTCGACGAGGTCGAGGGCCGTCTCGCTCTTGCCGATGGCGCTGCGTCCGGTGAGCAGCAGCCCCACGCCGTAGACGTCGACGAGCGAGCCGTGCACGGTGGTCGCCGGGGCGAAGGCCTCCTCAAGAACGGCCGAGACCTCGCTGACGAACTCGATCGTCTCCATCTCCGTGCCGAAGAGGGGCACCTCGTTTTGCGAGGCGAGCAGCACCAGAGGCTCGGGCGCCTGCAGCCCGCGCGGAAGCACGACGCAGGGGATGGCGAAGCCGAGGATCTGCGAGAGGATCTTGCCCCGCTCCCGCGGCTCGAGCTTCTCGAGGTAGTTGACCTCCGTGCGGCCGAGGATCTGCAGCCGGTCCCAGAGGAAGTCTTCCATGTAGCCGGTCAGGGCCAGCTGCGGCCGGTTGATCTCGGCACAGACCAGCCGGCTGCGGGAATGCAGGCTGTGGCTGAGCAGACGCAGGCGGCAGCGCTCGCGGGCCCGCTCGTAGAACGCGGCGACGGTCATCCCGATCATCGCTCACCCCGGCTCCCGGCTCGTCCCGGCGCTAGTGGGCCTCGACCAGCCCGTAGTTGCCGTCAGCCCGCCGGCGCACGACCGCGATGCGCCCGCTGCGCGCGCTGGGGAACAGCAGCAGCTCCTGCTCGCGCTCCCGCAGCAGCTCGATCGCCTGCTCGACGGTCAGCGGCTCGGCGTGGAAGGCCTCCTCGCGAATGACCACGGGCGAGAAGACCTCCTCCGCCTCCAGTTCCTCGCCCGTCTCCTCGCCCTCTTCGATCTCCGCCTCCGCCCCCCCGGGGATGGCCGTCGCGGCCGCGCCCCGCCGCCCGGCGCGGTGATCCTTGCGCCGCCCGCGCGCCCGCTTCAACTGCCTCTCGACGCGCTCCACCACCCGGTCGATCGAGATCATCATCTCGTCGGACTCCTCGCGGCTGAGGATCTCCGTGCCCTTGACGTGCAGCGCCACCTCGGCGATCTGGCGGAACTTCTCGGTGGTCAGCACGACGTGGACCTCGTCGATCCGGTCGGAGTAGCGCAGCAGCTTCTGCAGCCGCTTGCGCGCGTGCTCGCGAACCTCGGGAGTCAGCTCGAAGCGCCGGGCGGTGGTGATGATGTCCATCGGCTCCTCCTTCTGCCTGCTTCCTGCGGCGGCGCGCCGCCGCGCAGCTCAACCCCGCTGGCGATAGGCCGCCTTGGGCACGCCCATGCGCTCGCGGTACTTCGCCACCGTGCGCCGGGCGAGACAGAGCCCCTCCCGGCGCAGGCGGCGAGCGATCTCCTCGTCGGACAATGGCGCCAGCGGCGGCTCGCCGCGGACGAGCGCGCGGATGCGGTGCGCCACGGCGGCGGCGGAGCGGCGCGCGCCGTCGCGCGTCGGCAGGCCGTGGCCGAAGAAGAACCGGAGCGGGAAGACCCCGCGCGGGGTCTCGACGAACTTCCCGCGCACGGCCCGAGCGATCGTCGACTCGTGCAAGCCCATCCAGCCAGCCATGCGCCGATAGCCCATCGGTTTGAGCGCCTCGACCCCCCGCTGGAAGAACTCCCCTTGCTCCTCCAGGATCCCGCGCATCAGCCGGGCCAGCGTCCGCTGTCGCGCCCCCAGGCTGCCCAGCAGCCAACGGGCCCGGGCCAGGCGCTCGGCCACGAAGATCCTCTCCTCGGCGCTCGCCCGCGGCCCCAGCGCCGGCGCCGGCGCCAGCCTGAGCCGCGGCAGCAGCCGATCGACGGCGAACACCTCCCAGCGCCCATCGATGCGCTCGACCCGCAGGTCGGGGTAGACGGGCGGCGCCGCCTCGCCGCGCCCGTCCCCGGCGGGATTGGGCC
>VGIY01000425.1 GCA_016867695.1 Candidatus Eiseniibacteriota bacterium
CGATCTGCGTCGATCCCAAGGAGACGCACTTCCACAGCTATCGCCGGGTGACGGTGCTCACCCCGAACACGAGCGAGGCCTCCTTCGCGGCCGGCCGGCGGATTCGGGACGAGGCGTCGCTGGAG
This sequence comes from Candidatus Eiseniibacteriota bacterium, assembly GCA_016867695.1. Classification (GTDB taxonomy): domain Bacteria; phylum Eisenbacteria; class RBG-16-71-46; order CAIMUX01; family WJJG01; genus VGIY01. Next base: position 126 of record VGIY01000425.1, read on the forward strand.
GAGGTGGGCCGCGCGCTGCTCGCCCGGCTCGAGGCGCAGGCCCTGCTCATCACCCGCGGCGAGGAGGGCGTCTCGCTCTTCCGTCCCGACCGGCCCCGTCTCGACATCCCCGCTGTCGGCCGCGAGGTCTACGACGTGACCGGCGCGGGCGACACGGTGGTCGCCGCGCTGGCCATGGGCCTGGCCGCGGGCGGATCGCTGGAGACCTCGACCCGCGTCGCCAACCACGCCGCGGGCCGGGTCATCCGCGACCTGGGCACCGCCACGGTCAGCCGCGAGGAGATCCTCGAGAGCCTCGACCATGTCCGCTGAGGCGCCCATCCTCGCCTCGATCACGCGAGGCGCAGCCAGGGGGAGCCCGGGCCATGTCCGCTGACGCCCGCATCCTCGACCGCGAGGCCCTGATCGAAGCGCTGCGGCCCCGGCGCGCCTCCGGGGAGCGGGTCGTCTTCACCAACGGCTGCTTCGACCTGCTTCACGCCGGGCATGTCGAACTGCTCGAGTCGGCGGCCGCGCTGGGCGACATCCTGGTCGTCGGGCTCAACAGCGACCTCTCGGTGCGGCGCCTCAAGGGGCCGGGGCGCCCGCTCGTGCCCCAGGCCGAGCGGGCCCGTCTCCTGGCCGCGCTGCGCGCCGTCGACCGGGTCGTGCTCTTCGACGAGGAGACGCCGCTGCTGCTGATCGAGGCCTTGCTGCCCGATGTGCTCGTCAAGGGCGAGGACTACGCCGCGGAGGCGATCGTCGGCCGCGAGGCGGTCGAGGCGGCGGGGGGCCGCGTCGTGCGCGTGCCGCTGCTCCCCGGGCTCTCGACCAGCGCCCTCGTTGCCCGCCTGAGGGAGAAGCCGGACAACCGCTTCTAGGGCAGCCCGTTGCCCTACTCGCCCCGGCCCTCGAGACCCCGCCGCGGGCACTGCCCCGCTTTGACAACGCAGCGGGGGTTTGGTATGATCCGCCGCTTCTGATGCGAACAGGAGGCTTCATGGAATCCAGACGCAGGCGCATCGTCATCCTGGGAGCAGGCGGGCGCGACTTCCACAACTTCAACATGGTTTACCGCGGGGACCCCTCCGTGGAGGTCGTGGCCATCACCGCCGCCCAAATTCCCGGCATCGATCAGCGCCACTATCCGCCGGAGCTCTCCGGGAAGCTCTATCCGCAAGGGATTCCGATCGTTGCCGAGGAGCGGCTGCCCGACCTGATCCGCGAGTTCGACGTGGACGAGGTCGTGCTCGCCTACTCCGATCTCTCCAACGACGCGGTCATGGCCAAGGCCGCCTGGGTGGCCTCGCTCGGGCCCCACTTCACGCTGCTCGGCACCGAGGCGACCCAGGCGAAGAGCTCGAAGCCGGTCATCGCCGTGCAGGCGGTGCGCACCGGCTGCGGCAAGAGCCAGACCTCGCGCCGCGTCACGGCGATCCTGCGCGACCTCGGCCGGCGGGCGGTGGCGATCCGCCACCCGATGCCCTACGGCGATCTCGCCCGCCAGGGCGTGCAGCGCTTCGCCGCGATCGAGGATCTCGTGCGCCACAAGTGCACTATCGAGGAGATGGAGGAGTACGAGCCGCACATCGAGAACGGCACGGTCTGCTACGCCGGGGTCGACTACGAGGCGATCCTCCGCGAGGCGGAGAAGGAGGCCGACGTCGTCGTCTGGGACGGCGGCAACAACGACACCTCGTTCTACAAGGCGGACCTGACGATCACCGTCGTCGACCCGCACCGCCCCGGCCACGAGCTGCTCTACTACCCCGGCCAGACCTGCTTCCTGACGGCCGACGTCGTGGTCATCAACAAGGTCGACACCGCCGAGCCGGCCGCGATCGCCCGCGTGAGGGACAACACCCACCTCCACAACCCGGGGGCCGTCGTCGTCGAGGCGGCGTCGCCGCTCACGGTGGAGCGGCCCGAGGAGATCCGTGGCCGCCGCGTCCTGGTGGTCGAGGATGGGCCGACGCTGACCCACGGCGGGATGCAGTACGGCGCCGGCATGGTGGCCGCGCGCCGTTTCGGCGCCGGAGAGATCGTCGACCCGCGCCCCTACCTCGTCGGCGAGCTGCAGCAGACCTTCGCCGCCTACCCGGGCATCGGCGCCCTCCTGCCGGCCATGGGCTACGGCGAGCAGCAGGTGCGAGACCTCGAGGCGACGATCGCCCGCGTGCCCTGCGACGTCGTCGTCATCGGCACGCCGATCGATCTGCGCCGGATCGTGGACATCAAACAGCCGTCGCTGCGAGTGCGCTACGAGCTGCAGGAGATCGGCCGGCCGGACCTGGCGGAGCTGATCCGCGGGTTCCTCGCGGCCCAGTAGGACGACGGAGGGACCCGGGCCGGCCGCGCGCGGCGCCGCGCGCGGTGCGGCGGGGAACGGCGAGGTCCTGGCGATGGACGAGCGGACGCTGTTGATCGTCAAGCCGGACGCCGTCGAGCGCCGGCTGGGGGGCGCGATCCTGGCCCGCCTGGAGGAGGCGGGGCTGCGGGTCGCCAGGCTGAAGATGGTGCGGCTCTCTCCGCGGGAGGCGCGCCGCTTCTACCGCGTCCACGAGGGCAAGCCCTTCCTGGACGACCT
>VGIY01000426.1 GCA_016867695.1 Candidatus Eiseniibacteriota bacterium
CGCGGCCATGTCCCGGCAGCGCCGGGCTCCTTCCTCGAGGACCGCGCGCACCTGCTCGGGTCTCGCGCGCAGCTCGACGGCCCGGGCGCGGATCGGGTCGAGTTCGGCCATCATGTGCTCGAAGAGCTTCTTCTTGCAGTCGATGCACCCGATCCCCGCCGTCCGGCAGCCCTGCGCGACCTCCTCCTGCACCTCCGCGGGGGAGAAGCACTGGTGGATCGTGTAGATGTTGCAGATCAGGGGATTGCCCGGATCGGTCCTGCGGATGCGGGCCTTGTCCGTCACGGCCGGGCGCAGCTTCTCCCAGATGGCGGCCGGCTCCTCGAGTAGCCCGACGTAGTTGCCGAGGGACTTGCTCATCTTGGCCTGCCCGTCCAGGCCGAGGATGCGCGCGCCCGCCTGCGGCACGAGCGCGGCGGGCTCGGGGAAGTAGTCGCCGAAGCGCAGGTTGAACTTGCGGGCGATGTCGCGGGCGAACTCGATGTGCTGGATCTGGTCCTCGCCGACCGGCACCGCCGCCGCGCGGTAGAGCAGGATGTCGGCCGCCTGCAGCACCGGGTAGGTGAAGAGGCCCACGTTGACATTCTCCTCCTGGCGGCGCGACTTCTCCTTGAACTGGGTCATGCGGCCGAGGAGGCCCATCGGCGCGAGCGTGTTGAAGATCCAGGTGAGCTCCGTGTGCTCCGGCACCCGGGACTGCACGAAGAGCGTGCACCGCGCGGCGTCCAGACCCGCGGCGATGTTGGCCACCGCGGCGTCGTGGATGCGCTCCTGGAGACGGGCGACGTCGTACTCGACGGTCATCACATGGTAGTCGACGATGCAGAAGATGCACTCGTAGCGGTCGAGCAGGTGGACCCAGTTGCGGATCGCCCCGCAGTAGTTGCCGATGTGGATCTCGCCGCTGGGCTGGATCCCGCTGAAGAGGCGCGGTCGCGGCGCGCCCGCCCCGGGGGCTGGAGGCGTGGTCTGCATGCTCGTCTCCCCGAGTCCGCCGTGCGCTGGCCCGGGACGGACGGCGGCCGGTCGTCGTGCCGGCCGCCGCCCGTCCCGAGATCTCGGGGCTAGGCCATCGCCCGGGCGATCTGCTTCACCAGCCGATCGAACCGGGCCAGCGAGATGTTCGGATAGTGATGCATGACGAGCGTGCGGAACTGCTCCTGGAAGCGCTCGGCCCGCCGGGCGCCCAGGGCGGTCCGCCGCTGAGCCCCCGCCGCGCGGCGGGGACGCCCCGTCCGGCGCGCGCGACCGTGGGCGCGAAGGGCCGCCTTCCCGGCCCTGATCTTGGCCGCGGCCGAGCGGGCCTTGGGGCGCGCCGCCGTCGCCGCTGCCTTGAGGGCCGTGGAGGCGGCCCGCGCGCGGATGGCCGTCGACCGGGTCCGGGCCTTGACGGTCGTGGCGGCGGCCCGCGCCTGGATCGGCGCCGCGGCCTTCGCCGCGGGGCGCGCCCCGGGGCGCCGGCGGATGCCCGCCTTGCGAGCCTTGGCGGTGACCGTCGGCAGCGAGACGCCGAACTTCGCCGCGATCTTCCGGTAGCTCAGCTCGCCGCCGCGCAGCTCCTTGATGATGGCCCTCTCGCGGGCGAGGCGCTGAACCTTCGTGAGCACCGCGACCTTCCGTCTCCTGGTCTTTCCCTTCGCCACTGCCATGACACACTCCTTGTACGTGTGGATCCAATCCCGCCACTCCCCGTGCGCCGGCCGCGGTGCGCGCGGGGATCATGTCGGCGGCGCGGTATCACATCCTTGCCCGGGGTCACTTATACGTGCGGTCTTCCCCGAGACGCGGGAGACGCTCCGAAGAACGATCACCCGCCGCGATCCAATCTAGACGCCGGCGCCCGCTCTGTCAATCCCATCCTGGTCCAGATCCATCGCCATCATTGCGGGATAGACGATCGCGGCGGTCCCGGCGCGCCGCCGCGATCGGTGCTCGCGCCTCGCCGCCGCGTTCAACCACTCTGTCGCAGTATCGCGCCCGATCGCCGCGCACCGCTCGTGCTCCCTCGCTCCGATCCGCCGCCGTGCCCGCGGCCATGCTGCATCGCGACGCCGGATCGAAGGCCTGCGCCAGGGCGAGGCGTGATGGCCCACTTTTCGCTGGCGCTGCCGGGGCGAGGCTCTACTATCCAGAACTGCTCCCGATCAGGAGGTGTTCATGCTCGGCCCGCGCACGGAAGCCGGAGAAGGACAGCTGGAAGTCGACTTCGTCACGCCCGCGGCGCCGGTGCGCGCCACGGCGTCGCGTCCGGCGGGAACGAGGCTCGTTCCGGCGCGCGAAGGGGCGCCGCCGTCCGCCGGCGGGCGGAAACCGGAGCGACGGGCAGGCCGGCGCTCCTCCAAGGCCGGGGCGCGCGACGCCCCCGTGGGGCAGGGCGGAGCCCGCGCGGGCCGATCGTCCGCTCGGCCCGCGCGACGGGCCGCGCGAGGGGCCGCTCGAGCCGAGGGCGCTCTCGCCGGCGGCGGCGATCGCGGCGAGATCGCCAGCCTGCTGGCGGCCAAGCAGCGGGAGATCTCCGTCTCGGAGTTCTTCGCCAAGAACCGCCACCTTCTCGGTTTCGACAACCCGTCCAAGGCCCTGCTGACGACCGTCAAGGAGGCGGTGGACAACGCCCTCGACGCCTGCGAGGACGCCGGCGTCCTGCCGGAGATCCTCGTGCGCATCGTCCAGGAGGGGGAGGAT
>VGIY01000427.1 GCA_016867695.1 Candidatus Eiseniibacteriota bacterium
CCGGGGCCTGGCTGCGGCGAGAGGAGCGCAGCGCCTGGCGGCGGCCGGCGCTGCTGCTCGTCCTCGCGCTGGCGGCCTCGTGCCTCTCGCCCTTCGGCTGGCGCACGTGGGCCTTCGCCCACACGCTGGCGGCCTTCCTGCGGAGCGTGGGCGGCGCGATCACCGAGTTCGGCCCGCCGACGGGAGCGTTCCTGCGGGTCTGGACGGTGAAGCTCTTCTGGGTCTACTGGGCGGGGACGCTGCTGATCGCGCTGCTCCTGCTCCATCGCCGCGGCGCGCGCCCCTTCGCCCTGCTCGTCGCGCTGGCCGGGCTGGGCCTGAGCGCAGCGAGCGCGCGCAACCTGCCGCTCCTCCCGCTCCTGAGCGCTCCGCTTCACGCCGCGTTCGCCGATTGGGCCTCCTCGCGGCGTCGCGGACTCGCCGGCTGGTTCGCCAGGCGCGCGCGCCCGACCGCGGCCGCGCTCGTTCGCCGGGGGGCGCCCGCGCGGGAGGGCGCGGATGGCGCCGATCGATCTCCGGCCCGCCCGCGCGGCGCGGGCGCCCTGGTCGCCTGCGGCCTGACCGCGGCCGCGGCGCTGGGGCTCTCGGCATGGATCGTGAACGGTGGATTCCACGAGGCGCTTCTCGGCGAGACGCGCTTCGGATTCGGGCTGCCCCCCCACACCTATCCGCTGCGCTTCGCCGCGTACCTGGAGCGCCATCCCGCGCCGGGGCGCGTCTTCAACAACGCCGCGGACGGCGGCTACCTCGAGTACCGCTTCCCCGGGCTGCGCGTCTACATGGACTCGCGCTACGTCGACGCGCCGCTCGTGCGCGAGTACTTCGCCGCGCTCGTCGATCCGCAGGCCTTCGCCCGCCTGCACGCGCGCCAGCGCTTCGACGGCGCGCTGCTGAAGATCGCCGACAGCCCCGGCCTCGTCCTGGCCCTCCTCGGCGACCCGCAGTGGCGCCTGGTCTACGGCGACCCGCACCGCGCCTTCTTCGTCGCCCGGGAGCGCGCGGAGAGCGGGGACTGGCCGGTGGAACCGCCGCTCTTCTTCCAGGGCGACGATCTCGCGCGGCGCGTGAACGGCCTGCCGGCGATCCAGTGGGTGGGCGTGCTGGCGCGGGGGAGCGACCGCGCGCTGCTGCTCGCGGCGCTGGAACAGCTCTCCGGGGCTCCGCGGATCCCCTCCTACGTGATCCAGTACGCGCTGCAGTACGGCTTCGAGCGGCAGGACGGCGAAGTGCTCGAGCTGGCGAGCCGGATGTATCCGCGCATGTTCGCGCTCGACACTGCCGGCCGGCGCTTCGTCGATGCGCTCATGCGCCGCTTGCCGTCGCGCTGATCCGCCCGCGGGATCACTCGATTCGGATCGCCCGGCCCGCGTCGAGGATGCGTCCGGGCGCCGCGGTCAGGCGGAAGAGATAGACGCCCGAGGTGGCCCGTCGGGGCGTCCGCCGGCGCGCCCGCGGCCGGGCTTGGGGGATCGCCCAAGCCGCCGAGGATGAAGGGGGCACGCCGCCACCCGGCGGGGGCCGGGCGACAGCGGGCGAGAGAGGGTTGTCGGCTCGGGCCGAGGGGTGCATTCTCCGGCGCCGACGAAAAGCCTCGTCGGCGGATCGAGGGGATCGAGGAGCGGCGGCGCGGGAAGCGCGCCGGCCGCGACGGAGGTGGCATGCCGGAGAACTCCCGCGCCCTCCCGCGCAACGTCAGGGCGCTGGGCGCGGTCTCGCTCGCCAACGACACGGCGTCCGACATGATCGCCCCCCTGCTCCCGGCCTTCGTTACCGGGGTGCTCGGGCTCTCCCCCGCCTTCCTGGGCGCAATCGAGGGCGTCGCCGAGAGCACGGCGTCTCTGCTCAAGCTCGTCGCCGGCTGGTACTCGGACCGCCTCCGGCGCCGCAAGGCCTTCGCGCTCGCCGGCTACGCGCTGTCGAACCTAGTCCGGCCCCTGATCGGACTGGCGGGCGCGGGGTGGCACGTGCTGGCGCTGCGCTTCGGCGATCGGGTCGGCAAGGGGATCCGCACCAGTCCGCGCGACGCGCTGCTGGCGGACGCCGTCGGCCCGGAACAGCGCGGTCGCGCCTTCGGCTTCCAGCGCGCCCTGGACAACGTCGGCGCCGCGGTCGGCCCGCTGCTGGCGGCTGCGCTCCTGCTCGTCTTCCCGCAGAACCTGCGCCTCGTCTTCCTGCTATCGGTCGTGCCCGGGATCGCCGCGCTGATCATCCTGGCGACGCAGGTGCGCGAGGAGAGGCCGGAGCGGGCGAGGAAGGGCGTCGAGCCCGGCGTCGCCAAGTCCCGATCCGGCCTGACGCCCGCCGCGGGCGGCGATGGCGGGCCCGGGTTGCCCGGCACGACCTCGGCGCCCGCGGACGCGCGGCGATCCGCCGCCTCGCCGCTGCGCGGGGGCGTGCCGCGCGGCGCGCTGCGCGTCTACCTCTCGGCCGTCCTGCTCTTCACGCTCGGCAACTCCTCCGACGCCTTCCTGGCGCTGCGTGCCCAGGACCTCGGTCTGCCGCTGGCGCTCCTGCCGATCGCCTGGATGCTGCTCAGTCTCGTCCGCGCGCTGACGGCCGTGCCCGGCGGACGGCTCTCGGATCGCATCGGCAGGCGGCCGGCGATCCTCGCCGGCTGGTTCGTCTACGCGCTCGCCTACGCCGGCTTCGCCATGGCCAGCGAGGCCTGGCAGGTGT
>VGIY01000428.1 GCA_016867695.1 Candidatus Eiseniibacteriota bacterium
GCCAAGGCGCGCACGATCCAGCGCTTCGCCGGCTCCGACTTCGAGGTCTGCGCCTCGATGGGCCATGTCCGCGACCTGCCGAAGAACCCGAAGAAGAAGGGGGATCCCGACTGGATCGGCGTCGACGAGGCGCACGGCTTCACGCCCCACTATGTCGTCCTCGCGGAGAAGAAGAAGCCGGTGGACGAGATCGTCGCCCGCGCCTCGCGGGCCCGCGAGGTGCTTCTCGCCGGCGACCCCGATCGCGAGGGCGAGGCGATCTGCTGGCACCTGGAGGAGATCCTCAAGCAGCGCCAGGTGGCCGCCCCGGCGCGGCGCATCCTCTTCCACGAGATCACCCGCCAGGCGGTGCGCGCCGCGATCGAGCATCCGCGGACGGTCTCCCTGGCCAAGGTCGAGGCCCAGCAGGTGCGCCGCATCCTCGACCGCATCGTCGGCTACCGCGTCTCGCCCCTGCTCTGGAACAAGGTCCGCCGGGGCCTCTCGGCCGGGCGCGTCCAGACCGTCGCGCTGCGCATGATCGTCGAGCGCGAGGAGGAGATCCGCGCCTTCCGGCCGGTCGAGTACTGGACCGTGGCCGCCACGCTGGCGGCGGGCGGCGGGGCGCCCTTCGAGGCCAAGCTGGTCGCCTGGCGGGGCGAGCCGGCGCCCTGGCGCAAGGGGGGCGAGGAGGGGCGCCTGCCGGCGCTGCCCGACGAGGCGGCCGCCCGGGAGGCGGTCGAGCAGATCCGCGCCGCCGACCTGCGCGTCGCCGAGGTCGAAGCCAAGCGCGCGCGCCGCTCGCCGCCCCCCCCCTTCACGACCAGCAAGCTGCAGCAGGAGGCGGCCCGCCGCTTCCACTTCCCGGTGCGCTCGACCATGCGCGTCGCCCAGGGCCTGTACGAGGGCAAGGAGCTGGGGGAGATGGGCCACGCCGGGCTCATCACCTACATGCGCACCGATTCGGTGCGCGTCGCCCAGGAGGCGCTCGACGCGGTGCGCGGCCACATCGCCAGCCTCTACGGCGAGGCCTACCTGCCCGACTCGCCCCGCCACTTCAAGCAGAAGGGGCGCTCGCAGGACGCCCACGAGGCGATCCGGCCGACCTCTCTCGAGCTGACCCCCGAGAGGGTCGCCCGCTTCCTGACCGCCGACGAGCGCAAGCTCTACGCGCTCATCTGGAACCGCTTCGTCGCCAGCCAGATGGCGGCGGCGGAGTTCGACGTCACCCGCGTCGACATCGACGCGGGCGAAGCGCTGCTGCGCGCCACCGGCCAGGTCATGCGTTTCCCCGGATGGCGCCAAGCCTACCAGGAGCTGCAGGACGAAGAAGGCGGCTCCGGCGGCGACGGCGCGGAGACCTCGCTCCCGCCCCTGGACTCCGGCCAGCCGCTGCAGGCGCGCGAGGTGCGCGAGCAGCAGAACGCCACCCAGCCTCCGCCCCGCTACAGCGAGGCGGGCCTCGTGCGCGCCCTGGAGGAGAACGGCATCGGCCGCCCCTCCACCTACGCCTCGATCCTCACCGTCATCGCCGACAAGAACTACGTGGACAAGGAGGAGGGGCGCTTCCGTCCGACCCGCCTCGGAGAGATCGTCGTCGAGCTGCTCGTGCGCCACTTCGGCGACATCTTCGCCGTCCCCTACACGGCCGGGCTCGAGGAGGAGCTGGACAGGATCGAGGAGGGTCTGCAGCAGGGCACGCGCACGCTGGAGACCTTCGCCGAGAAGTTCCGCATCGACCTCGAACGGGCGCGCAGCGAGATGGAGAACGTCAAGCTGCGCAAGGAGAAGACCGACTTCACCTGCGACATCTGCGGCGCGCCGATGGTCAAGCGCTGGGGCCGCTTCGGCGAGTTCCTCGCCTGCGACCGCTACCCCGAGTGCAAGGGCACGCGCGACCTCGACGAGGAGGCGCAACCGGCGCCGCAGGTCGACGAGACCTGCCCCGAGTGCGGGCGGCCGATGACCCTGCGCCGCGGGCGCTGGGGCGTCTTCCTCGCCTGCACCGGCTACCCGGAGTGCAAGACGACGCGCCGCGTGCGCGTGGCCAACGGCGCGGTCGAGGTCAAACACGAGGAGCTGCTCGCCGAGGCCTGTCCCGAGTGCGGGCGGCCCCTGGCGCGCAAGCATGGGCGCTTCGGCGAGTACGTCGGCTGCACCGGCTACCCCGAGTGCCGCCACATCAAGCGCGAGACGACCGGCGTCGCCTGCCCGGCCGAGGGCTGCGGGGGGGAACTGGTGGTCAAGCGCACGCGCGCGCGACGCCGCATGTACGGGTGCAGCCGCTACCCCGCCTGCGACTTCGCCGTCTTCGATCCGCCCGTGAAGCGCGCTTGCCCCGCGTGCGGCTTCCCCCTCATGCTGGAGCGGGAGACGAAGAGGGATGGACCCCACCACGCCTGCCCGAGCTGCCGGGCGAAGGTCGCGCGCGAGGCCGCAGCCGGAGGCGACGGCGAGACGCCCGGCGTCTGACCGACGCGCGGCGCCTGATCCGGCCGAGCCGGTCGCGCCGGGCGAGATCGCCGGGCCCGCCGCTTCCCGTCCGCCCACGACGCCGGCGCCGGTTCCGGCCGAGCCGGTCGTGACGACCGCGGCCTCCGGGCCCGCCGCCGGCCGGCTCGCCTGGGCGTTCCAGGCCTTCCTGCGCGAGATCCGCCATCTCGAGGGCCGGAGCCCGCACACGCTGCGCGC
>VGIY01000429.1 GCA_016867695.1 Candidatus Eiseniibacteriota bacterium
TCTCCTTCTACGCCGCGCTGGGCGTGACCCTGGCGCGGGACACGCGCTTCACCTACGCCTATCACGAGCTGCGGGCGGAGCATCCGCTGCTCGTGGAGACGGCCGGAGGGGACGGGGCGGGCGGGGTGGATGCGGGCGGATCGCGGCCGCTGCTGGAGGGCCTCTTCGGGACCGGCACGCGCCGCGGCGTCCTGCACGTGTGGCAGGTCACCACCGTGTTCGGGCGCGCCCTCTCGGGACACTTCCTCGTCGAGCGCTTCGCTCCGGGCGACTTCTACGCGCCCGATCGGCGCGACGACGCCTACTTCGTGCGCTGGGAACTGATGTGGAAGCGATAGCCGGCGGCCGGCGCGGGGCGCGGGCCGCGGACTGAAGGGAAGCAGGGAGGAGGACACCGTGAAGAAGTTCTGGGACGAGAAGTTCGAGACGATGCCCCCGTCCGGGATGGAGCGGGCGCAGCTGCAGCACCTGCAGGCGACGCTGGCGCGCGTGCACGAGAAGATCCCCTTCTACCGCAAGGCCTTCGACTCCCGCGGGCTCACGCCGGGCGACTTGCGCGCGCTGCCCGACCTCGCCCGCTTCCCCTTCACGATCAAGACCGACCTGCGCGACCACTACCCGCTCGGCCTCTGCACCGTGCCGGTTCGGGAGCTCAGCCGCATCCACGCCTCCTCGGGGACGACCGGCAAGCCGATCACCGGGCCCTATACGGCCGACGACATGCACCAGTGGGGCGAGTGCATGGCCCGGGCGATGTGGGCGCAGGGCGTGCGCCCCGACGACGTCGTCCAGAACGCCTACGGCCTGGGCCTCTTCACCGGCGGCCTCGGCTTCCAGCTCGGCTTCGAGCGCATCGGCTGCGCGGTGATCCCGTCCGGATCGGGACAGACGGAGAGGCAGATCCTCCTGCTCGAGGACCTCGGGGCGACCGTGCTCGCCTGCACGCCGACCTACGCCCTGACGATCGCCGAGCGCGCCCGCCAGCTCGACAAGGACCCGACGCGCTTCTCCCTGCGCGTCGGCCTCTTCGGCGCCGAGCCCTGGTCGACGGAGATGAAGAAGCTGATCGAGGAGCGCCTGGGCATCGTCGCCCACGAGCACTACGGGCTGACCGAGCTGATGGGCCCCGGAGTGGCCTACTCCTGCGAGGCCGGCCGCCTGCACATCAACGAGGATCACGTCTACGCCGAGGTGATCGACGCCGAGACGCTGCAGCCCAAGCCGCTGGGCGAGAAGGGGGAGCTGGTCCTCACCTCGCTGCAGCGCCAGGCGATGCCGATGATCCGCTATCGCACCCGCGACATCACGAGACTGGCGCGGGTCGACTGCCCCTGCGGGCGGACGGCGATCACCATGGAGAAGGTCACCGGGCGATCGGACGACATGATGATCGTCGGCGGCGTGAACGTCTTCCCCTCGCAGATCGAGAGCGTGCTGATGGAGTTCGAGGAGATCGAGCCGCAGTACGTGATCCGGCTATTCAAGAAGGGGTTCCTGGACGCCATCCGCGTCGAGACCGAGGCCAAGGCGGCCGTCTACGCCGGGGGCTCGGGGGCCGTCGAGCGGCTGGCGGCGGCGGTGGCCGGGCGGCTGCAGCAGGTGATCGGGATCAGGGCGCCGGTGTCGATCCTGCCCGCGGGGTCCATCCCCCGGAGCGTCGGCAAGGCCAAGCGGATCATCGACGAGCGCGAGGCGGCGCAGTAGCGCGCGCGCCGCTCCAGTCGATCAGCACGACGGAGATGTTGTCGGGGCCGCCGGCGGCGTTGGCCTCGTCGATGAGCCGTTGCGCGGCGGTCTCGGGATCCGGCTCGAGCAGGGCCGCGGCGATCGCCCCCTCGCCGAGGGGGCGCAGCAGGCCGTCGGAGCAGAGCAGCAGCCGGTCCCCGGCTTCCAGCGGCCGGCCGCGCGGGGCGATCTCCGGCTCGAGCTTCTCCTCGATGCCCATGGCGCGGGTGAGGATGTGCTGGCCCGGGTGGCCGGCCGCCTCTCCGGCGCTCAGCGTGCCCCGCTCGCGCAGCTCCTCGGCCAGGTTGTGATCGCGCGTCAGCCGGCGCAATGTCCCGCCGCGAAACAGGTAGGCGCGGCTGTCGCCGATGTGGGCCGTCCAGAACTCCCCGCCCCGCAGAAGGAGCGCCGTGCAGGTCGTGCCCATGCGCCGGCGCTCCGGATGGCTGCGCGCGTCTTCCCGGATCGCCTGGTGGGCGTCGAGGAACGAGGCCGTCAGGGAGGGCGCCGGGTCGGCATCCGCCGTCACCGGGGCGGCGTAGTAGCGCTCGGCGACCGTGCTCACGGCGAGCGCGCTGGCCACCTCGCCGGCGGCATGCCCCCCCATGCCGTCGGCGACGATGAAGATCCGGCCGTGCGTCGCGGCCTTTCCGTCCGGCGCGGGGGCGGCGTGGAGGCTGTCCTCGTTGGCCGGGCGCGATTGCCCGCGATCGCTGCGCGCGGCGTGGCGGATCTCGTCGTGGTTGTCGTCGGGGCTTGCGGCCATGGATCGTCGATCCCTTCCCGGCGCGGGCGTGAAAGAGCGGCGCCACTCTATCGCCCGGCGGGGGCGGATGCCAGAGGGAAGAGGCGCGCGTGCCCGCAAGAGCGGGACGGATGAGGAGCAGGCGGGCAGATGAGCAGGCGGGATG
>VGIY01000430.1 GCA_016867695.1 Candidatus Eiseniibacteriota bacterium
CATCGAGGTCAAGGCGTCGTCGACGGTGAAAGCAGGCGACTTCAAGGGTCTGAAGGCCCTGCGGGATCTGGTAGGGCGCCGCTTTCGGCGCGGCATCGTCCTCTACCCGGGGCGCGAGCCCCTCGCATTCGGTGCGAATCTGATGGCACTTCCGCTGGCGACGCTGTGGAGCAAGGCGTAAGCCCGTGCCGGCGAGCGCGCGGAGGAGGGGAGGAGGGGGAGTGAAGACGAAGAAGACCCGAGGAACGCGCCGGAGCGCCGGCCGGACCGGCCGCGCGTCCGCGGGAGACGGGACCAGCGACCAGCGCCTCTCGCGGATGCGTTGCCCGGAGGGATGGTCGCTCGAAGCCTGGCAGATCGCGCTTCGCCGCCAGTACGGCCTGGGGCAGAGCTTCCGGGTGCGCAACCTTGGCGCCGAGCCCGTCTTCTCCGAGTTCGAGGTGACGAACCCGGAGACGCGCCGCTCCTATCGCGTCGCGATCCGCGGGGAGGCGCTCGGCGAGAACTTCTGCTCGTGTCCCGACTTCACCGTCAACACGCTGGGCACCTGCAAGCACATCGAGTTCCTGCTCGGCCGCCTGCGCCGCGGGCGCGCCACGCGGGCCGCGCTCGCGGCCGGGTTCCGCCAGAAGTACTCCGAGATCTACCTGCACTACGGCCCGCGGCGCGAGATCCGATTCAAGCCCGGCACGGAGTGCCCCGAGGCGTTCCGGCGGATCGCGCGTAAGCACTTCGATGGCGCCGGATCCCTGAAGCCGTCGGCGCTGGCGGTCTTCCCGGCGCTGCTGCGCGCGGCGTCCCGCGCCGGCCACGAGATCCGCTGCTACGACGACGCGCTCGAGTTCGTCGCCCGCGCCCGCGATCGGGTGGCCCTCGCCCGGCGCATCGATCGCCTGCTTCCCCGGGGCGCGGCCGCGCCGCTCTGGGACGACCTGCTGAAGGCGAGGCTTTACCCATATCAGCGCGAGGGGGCGCTGTTCGCCGCGCGGGCGGGGCGCTGTCTCATCGCCGACGACATGGGTCTCGGCAAGACGCTCCAGGCCCTGGCCGCCGCGGAGATCCTCGCGCGACTCGGCGCGGTGGAACGCGTGCTGATCGTCTCGCCGACCTCGCTCAAGCACCAGTGGAAGAAGGAGATCGAGCGATTCACCGATCGCCCCGCGCTGGTCGTCGAGGGCCTGCTGGCGGAGCGGACCCGCCGCTACGCGGCCGACGCCTTCTACAAGATCACGAACTACGACGTCGTTCACCGCGACCTCGAGCAGATCGATCGCTGGCGGCCCGATCTCGTCATCCTCGACGAGGCGCAGCGCATCAAGAACTGGCGGACCCGGGCCGCGAGGAGTGTCAAGCGGATCGCCAGCGATCACGCCTTCGTCCTCACCGGCACGCCGCTCGAGAATCGGCTCGAGGAGCTCCTCTCCATCGTCGAGTTCGTCGACCGCTACCGCCTCGGGCCGATGTTCCGCTTCCTCTCCGAGCATCAGCACCTCGACGAGAACGGCCGCGTCGTCGGCTATCGCCGTCTTTCGACCATCGCGCGCACGCTGCAGCCGATCCTGGTCCGCCGGACGAAGCAGACGGTGCTGAGGGAGCTCCCGGAGCGGCTGGAGAAGCGCTTTTTCGTCGCGATGACCGAGGAGCAGAGGAGGCACCACGAGGAGAACCGCGAGATCGTCGCGCGGATCGCGGCCAAGTGGCGCAGGTACAAGTTCCTCTCCGACGCGGATCAGCGGCGGCTCCTGATCGCGCTCCAGAACATGCGCATGTCCTGCAACAGCACCTACCTGCTCGATCAGACGACCGACCACGGGGTGAAGGCCGACGAGGCGACGGTCCTGCTGGAGGAGATCCTCGAGGACCCCCAGGCGAAGGTGGTCGTGTTCAGTCAGTGGCTGCGGACGCACGAGCTGCTCGAGCGGCGGATCCGCGAGCGCGCGTGGGATCACGTGCTGTTCCATGGCGGCGTCCCGGGTCGGGCCCGCGGGCGACTGGTGGATCGCTTTCGCGAGGATCCCGCCTGCCGGCTCTTCCTGTCGACCGACGCCGGAGGCGTGGGGCTGAACCTGCAGCACGCCTCGGTCGTGGTCATCATGGACCAGCCCTGGAACCCGGCCGTGCTCGACCAGCGGATCGGCCGCGTCCACCGACTCGGACAACGCCAGCCGGTGCGCGTCGTCCACTTCATCGCCCAGGGCACCATCGAAGAGGGGATGCTGAGCCTGCTCGCGTTCAAGAAATCCCTCTTCGCCGGCGTGCTGGACGGCGGGCAGGACGAGGTGTTCCTCGGCGGGACGCGGCTGACGCAGTTCATGGAGTCGGTCGAGCGGGTGACCGGGGCGATTCCGGAGGCGATGCCGGCGGCGGATGAGGACGGGGCCCGAGAGGCCGGGGCGCGCGAGGATGGGGCGCGAGAGGCCGAGGCGCGCGAGGCCGAGGGGCGAGATGACGGGGCGCGCGAGGCCGGGGCGCGAGAGGCCGGGGCGCGAGATGACGGGGCGCGCGAGGAGGGCGAAGCCGCGGATGCCGCGGACTCCGCCGGCGAGGCCCGCGAGCCGCGCGAGGAGATCGGCGCCGAGGCGTGGGGCGAGGTGCTGGCGGCGGGCGCGGC
>VGIY01000431.1 GCA_016867695.1 Candidatus Eiseniibacteriota bacterium
GGCCGCGCGTCGCCCGGCGTCCAGACCAGGCCCGCGGGGTCGCCGAGATCGATGGCCATCACCCAGCCGCCGCTGCCCATCTCGCGGGCATGGACCGCCTTGCCTCCGGCCAGGACCGCGGTGCCGTCGGCGCTGATGTCCACGGAGAAGCAGGATCCCACGCCGGCGATCGCGTCGTCGCCCAGCGTGTAGATCGGCGTCGCCGAGCGCCGCTCGTAGACGCTGACGATCGGCCCGAAGCTGCCCCCCAGCCGGCCCCAGGAAGCGGCGGCGATGCGCCCGCCGTCCGGGGTCAGCGCGACCTCGGCCACCCAGTCGCCGTATCCCGCATCGGTCCACAGCGGCGTGGAGATCGTGCGATCGAAGACGAGGACCTGCCCGCCGTTCTGGTTGGTCCAGGTGCCGACCGCGATCGTCGAGCCGTCGCGGGAGATGCCCAGCGCGCTGATCCAGGTCGTGGAGGGGATGAGATACGACCAGGCTTGGACGTAGTCGGAGCCGTCCCACTCGTGGACCCACACCCGGCGGCTGAATCCCCCCGTGACCAGCACGCCGCCGTCCCCGGAGAGGACCGCCGCGACCTGCGTTTCCCCGGGAATGGCGACCGAGTCGCGCAGCGCCCCGGTCACGGCGTCCCACACCTTCACGTGGGTGCGCGTGTTCGCCGCCGCGACGAGCCCGTCGGCGGAGACGGCGACGCCCTCGGGATTGGCCGACAGCATGGCCTTGAAACGCAGCGCGCCGCCGCCGTCGTAGACGCGGATCTCGCCGCCGGCGGTGCCCGGAGGATGCCCGCCCACGGAGGCGTAGGTGTCGCCCCCGGCGGAGACTGCGCAGCCGTAGCCGACCCTGGGGTCGGTGTACCAGCCCGTGTGCAGGGGCTGGGGGCTGGCGGCGGAGAAGACATAGAGGGAGTCGTTGCGCGCGGTGGAGACGAGCGCATTCCCCGCCTCGTCGGCGTCGACGCGGATCTGGAAGTCGGCCAGGGGCATCGCGCGGGTCCACTCGGGCAGGTTGTCTCCGGAGACCTCGTAGAGCGCCGTGCGCTCGTTGTTCAGCCACCAGCCGACGATGCCGAAGGCGCCGTCACCGGTGATGGCGACCTCTTCGGCAATGGCGTTCAGGTGGCTCGTGTCGAGCCAGAGGTACTCGTTGGATCCCCCGCGCGACGGCATCCCTGGGGAAGTCCCATCCTCCGCGCAGAGCAGCGGGGCGCCCGGGGCCTGGGTCTCCGTTCGCGCCTGGCGATCGGCGAGGTCGCCGCCGAGGATCAGGCGTCGGCCGGGCGGATCCTCGGCCGCCGCGCCCGCGGGGGCCGCGCAGGGGATGAGTGCGAGGGCGAGAGCGACGGGAAGGAGGAGGGCGATCATGGCTCGCCGCGCGCTGCGGTCGGGCGGATGACCGGAGTCGCGGGGCGAATCGGCGAAGCAGACGGGGGGAAGGGGATTGCGCATGGCGTCCCTCCAGATGTGGGTCGTGGATGGGGGACTCGGGACGCGCCTCGCCGGGAGGCCGGGGCGACCGTCCGGGGGAGAGTCTACACCCCAGTCTCCGAGTCGGCCACTACGGTGCGGCCCTCGTGTGCGGCCCTCGACCGCGCTGCCTGGTCGATCCGCTTCCGGCGTGGCCCGGCACGCCGCATGCCCGTCCCTTCGACGGCCTGCATCCCCGGGCGATCCGGCTTGACAGGACTCGCCGTCGCCGCATGATGGCCCCCGGCTGGCACAGCGCCCGCATCCTCGCCCGCGCACCGTCGCGCCAGGTGACCGTCGATCGCCCGGAGGAAGCGCCGATGAGCCGGGCCTCGCGCGAAACCCCTCTGCTGCCGGGACATCCGCGTCCGCGCCTGGGCGGGCCACGCCTCCGCCGCCTGCGCCTATCCGCCTCCTCCCGCTCGGGTCCTCGCTCCTCGGGCGGCGCCCCCGATCTTCCGTTGGCCAGGGCGGCCGCGCGCTCGCCGCCGCCTGCGCCGGCGCAGGCGTAGCCTGGACGCGACGGACGCGACCGCCGGGACGGTCCGCGGAAGGATCGGCGGAGCGGTCCGGAGGAAGGCGGATCAGGCTGTCCGCTGCGCGCCGGAACTGCGGCGGGGACGCGCCGAGCTCGCCGCTCCAGGGCGGGGTGGGTCCGCGGGCGCGGGCCGCGGCGGATCCCGCGCCTCTCGAGTTTCGCGGGCGTCTCCCGATATCGACGACTGACCGGTTCGCAAGGAGGTGATCCGATGAAGAGATGGGTTCCGATGCTCCTCGCGGCGATGCTCGTCCTCGGAGTCCTTCCCGCGGAGAGCTACGTGTACCCCCCGCCGGAGGGGGTCGATCCATGCGTGCTCTGCGCCTTCATTCCCGCCTGGTGTTTCCGCTGCGCGCTGGAGCTCTGGTGGAACGGAGGAGACTGCTTCCCGGGCTCGCTGGACTGCTACTAGACGAGCCCGAACGGGGGGATGCGGAATGCGCTGCGGTCCTCGATGCACGACCGGCATGATCGGTCTCCTGCTTCTGGCCCACGCGGCCGCGCCCGCCGCGCAGGACCGCATCCGGCTGGAAGGAGGCACGGGCTTCGCCGTCTCGCTCCGAGCCAAGGAGATCCCGCTCATCCCCGCCT
>VGIY01000432.1 GCA_016867695.1 Candidatus Eiseniibacteriota bacterium
CCGCCCCTCCGGATACCGGGAATCCGTAGGCCGGAGCCCCGGCAATCGGGTTCTTGTCGGCGATCGGCAGCTTCTTCTCGCCCGCCGCGCTGGTGAGTGTGGCCGTGTAGCGAACCCCACCCGACGGGTCCATGGCCTTGGTCAACGGCAAGTTCACACCGGACGCCCACCCCGCCTCCTCGAAGTAGCTGTAGATGGAAGCGTCGGGGATGGCTTCGTTCACATAGGCCGACGCCAGCCATGGAGCACTGGCCACCCAAAGGGCCCCCACGAGCAGTAGCAGTCGTACTCTCACATTCATGGCAGCTCCTCCTTCCTCGAAGACTCTCACGGTCTCAGCCACTCGCCGCGCAGCCGGAACTCAACGGACACCGGTTGTGCAGCGCGTCGCTGTATGCACGAGCACCTCGAACCGACCGAAACTGCGACCTCTATCTACACCCCCCGGCCCCGGGGCCTTCCGGAGAGGGAATCCCCCGCCCCTCGCCTCGCTCCCTGCCGACTCAATCGATCAGCACGATCCTCCCTCGCTGGCGCTCGGATCCCGAGCGCAGCTCGAGCAGGTACACGCCCGGCCCCAGTCGCCCGCCCGCGGGGCCGCGACGGTCCCACTCGCATCTCGCCCTGCCGCCCTCCGCCAGCCAGGGCCCGAGCGCGGCGACCGCGCGTCCCTGCACGTCGTACACGGTGCCCGCGACGGCGGCCGGCGACTCGATCCAGAGCGACACCGCGCCGGCCGCGGGACTGGGACCCGGGCTGAACTTCAGCGCGCCCGGCCTCTGCGCAGGAGGGGTGAAGACCACCTGCACGGACAGCTCGCGATTCGCCGGATCCCTGGCCGCGACCCGCGCCAGTCGGACATCTGGAGCATCGGCCGCACCGGCAAGGTCGATCGCCGCCAGGACCAGGCGCTCTCCCTGCAGGCCTCCCGCCCGCAGGCAGGCGGCCGTCACGACCAGGCCCGGCGCAGAGGGCTCGCTCACATGGAACCAGGCCGGCGAGCCCCAAGCCTCTCCGGCCCTCACGGCAGGGGAGTCCGTCCGGGGAGCATCGCTCGCGCCCGACCAGGTGAAGACCATCCGCACGCCCTTGAGCGCGTGCCCCCCCGTGGCGCAGCAGACTCGCCAGCCCTTCGCGCCCCCGGCGGCCCCGCCCGACTCCGGGCGATCGACCGGCTCCAGCCAGAAGACGACCGGCCCTTCCTCGCCTGCTTCGTCCGCGCGGAACTGCCGCTGCGCCGGCCTCCGCCCTCCCCCATCCCACGCCAACGAAAGGATCATCAGGTCCTCGAACCCGACGCATCCGTCGGTCAACGGCAGGCCGAGCTCGGTCGCGTCGTCGGTGGGGCCGATGTCGATCTCCGCCAGGAAGCCGGGCTGACCCGCACAGGTGTCGAAGGCGTTGGAGAAGATCACCAGGTCCTGGAAGTAGACGGAGCCGTCCGCGTCGAAGTCCCCCAGCCGGTAGTTGAGCGACCGCCCGCGAGCGCCGGGCGCGCCGCCGGCGACGAGCCCGTTGCAGCCCTCGGTGAAGGCGGCGTAGTAGCACATGTCCCGCGCGCCCGGCTGGTCCACGCCGAGCGGCGTCCCCGGCGCCTGGTCCACGACCGGCGTCCAGCCCTGCGCCTGCGCCTCGCCCTCGCTCTCCGGCCACTCGGGCACGACGCCGCCGCCGTCGTCGTAGAGCGGATAGCCCCCCACGCCCCGGCGGTAGATCCGCACGGCGGTGATCCCCTCCGGCTCGCTCCAGGCAAGATCGATCAGGCCTTCCTCGCCCGAGCGCGTCTCGGCCCAGAAGCCGGAGACATTCTCGGGCGGATCGGTGCCGGCCGCGGCCTCGGCCGCCGCCTCGATGATCGCGATCGTGGCGGCATCGGCCGGGTAGTAGACGCCGAAGCCGTCGTAGTCGGGATAGGCGTCGTGGTAGAGGATCCAGAAGAGCGATCCCGAGGCCGACTGCGTCGCGAACGCGTCGAAGACGCCCTGGTAGAGCTGGTCGCGCCCGCTCGTCCCCCCCCCGCCGTCGCGCGGGTAGCCGAACTCGCCGATGAAGATCGGCTTGCCGATCGTCCCGTGGGCATCGGCGATGTGGGAGCTCACCCAGCTCATGCTCTGGCTGTAGTTCCAGCTCCAGTGGCTCGGCCAGAGGTGGAAGGTGCAGAGATCGACCTCCGGCACCTGGTGGTTGGTGATGAAGTTCGTGCCCTGGCTGCCGTTCAGCCACCAGGGGCCCGAGTCGTAGTCGTAGAAGCCCTCCTGGCCGGTGGTCAGCAGGTGGTTCGCGTCGACCGCCTTGAAGAAGGGCGCCATCTCCTCGATCCAGGCCTGCATCTTCGCGCCCGTGTTGTCCGACTGCGCGCGCGGCTCGTTGCCCAGCTCCCAGCAGAGGATCGTCGGGTCGTCCCGGTAGGCCGTGCCGGTCAGCGTGTTGATCCGGGTCAGCACCGCCTCGACGTGGTCCCTGTAGAAGCGCCTGCAGGTCGGGTGGGTGTAGAAGTCGTCGTGCGCGCTCGGGCCCAGGTAGGCGAAGAGCTGCGCGGCATGCGCGGCGATCGCCGCCGCGGTTCCGGCGTCGGCGTCGTAGACGCTGTACAGCCCTGC
>VGIY01000433.1 GCA_016867695.1 Candidatus Eiseniibacteriota bacterium
AGTCGTCGCGGTCTCGGCCCCCGTCGCTGTGGCGGCGGGGATCGGTCCGTATACGACCGGCTGGAGGGACCCGGATCTCGGCCTCAGAGGCCGGATCAGGTCCGCCGCGGTTCGGACGCCGGCATGCGCGTAGCTCCCCTCCCGCGACTCATCGCGAGCTGACGCTCCGCCCGAGTCCATCATCGGGAAGAGGATCCGTGCAGCGCCTCCCCGGAAGTTCCGGGCAGGCCGCCCGCCGATCCACAGGGAGTTCGACCAGCGCAGTCGGCCTCGAGATTCGGCTCTTACCGACGAGGTCCGACATGAGTCATTCGCGATCAGGGCTCTCTTTCCCGGCAGACGACATAGAGGCCCCGTTCTTCGACGACGGCGACCCCGATCGATGTCCGGCGGCGCCGGACCGATCCCGCCTGCCCCACCCGGGAGCGATTCCCTGGGGCGCGGTCGAGGATCTGCGGCCCGTGTGGGTCAGGCGCGCGACGCGCGCGGGCATCGACCGCGAGGACGCCGAGGACCTCTTCCAGGAGTCGCTGCTGGCGGCCCTGGAGGGGATCGAGCGGCTGCGGATACCCGAGGAGCGCAGCTTCGCCGACGCCTTCCTGGCCTGGTTCTGGGGGATCCTGCGCCACAAGCAGATCTCCGAGCTGCGCCGTCGCCGGCGGGTGCGCCCCCTCGGAGCGGGGCCGCTCGAGGCCGACGCGGGCCGAGGACTCGCCCGGGGCCGGGAGGCGCTGGCGACGCAGGTGCGCACTTCGCTGGGGCTGCTGGCCCGCTCGGCGCCGGCCGAGGCCCAGGTCCTCAGCGAGCGCTTCCTTCAGGGGCGGGAGCTGCGGGAGCTGGCCGCGTCGCTCGACGTCAGCGTGCCCACCGCCTGCCGGCGGGTGCAGGCGGCGCTGGCGCGACTGCGTGGTTGCGCGGCGCTCGTCCTCTCGTGACAGTGGCGGCATGCGCATTCCGGCACGCGTGCGGGCGACCATGGCGCCCCCCCTGGGGCCGCTCATGGAGCGGGCGGCGGCGCGCCGCCGCGAGGGGCGGGAGCTCTTCATGCTCGCGCAGGCGATGGTCGACTGCCCGCCGCCGCCCGCCTTCACGCGCGCCCTGGCGGACGCCCTGCGCGCCGGCGATCCGGCGATGCACCGCTACGCCCCCGACCCGGGGACGGCGGAGCTGCGCCGCGCGCTGGCCGCGCACCTGGCCGGCTCGTTCGGCCTCGCGCCCGATCCCGAGCGCGAGCTGCTGGTCACCCCGGGCGCGAACCAGGCGGCCTACCAGCTCCTGAGCGTGCTCCTCGACCCGGGCGACGAGGCGCTGCTGGTGACGCCCTGGTACTTCAACCACGAGATGGCCATTCGCCTGCTCGGCGGCCGGGCGAGAACGGCGCCGGCGGAGGCGGCGTCGGGATTCGTGCCGTCGATCGAGTCGCTCCTCGCCGCCTGGACGCCGCGCCTGCGGCTGCTCGTGCTCGTCAGCCCCAACAATCCGACCGGAGCGCGCTACCCGGACGACTGGCTGCGCGCCCTGGCCGGGGCGATCGCCGGCGACGAACGCTGGCGCGGCGTGTGGATCCTCTGCGACCAGACATATCAGGAGCTCTACTTCGAGGGCGGGCCGCCGCTGTCGCTCGGCGCGCTGCCCGAGCTCTCCGGGCGGGTCCTCACGGTCGGCTCCTTCTCGAAGAGCTTCGCCCTGGCCGGCTGGCGGCTGGGGTTCCTCTGCGGCCCGGCCGGCGTTCTCGATCAGGCGCTGAAGGTCCAGGACAGCTCGGTCATCTGCGCGCCGCACGCCGCGCAGATCGCCCTGGCGCATGTCCTGGACGCCCGCGAGGAAGCCGAGGCCTATCTGGCCACGAGCCGCGAGCGGCTCCGCCGGCGGCGCGACGCGCTGCTCGCCCCACTGCGGGAAGCGGGACGATGGGAACTGAACGTCCCGGGCGGCGCCTGCTTCGCCTTCGTCGGCCTGCCCGGCGGGGCCTCGTCGGCCTCGAGGCTGGCAGCGGCCGCCTCGACCGCGGCGCCCGCGACCGCCGCGCCCGCGATCGCGGCGAGCGAGCCGGCGGGCGCGCAGCCCGGCGCGGCGGCCGCCTTCGCCGGCAGCCTGCTCGAGGCGGAGGGCGTGGCCGTCGTTACGGGCGAGGTCTTCGGCCCGCGATGGAGCCGCTTCCTGCGACTCGGCTTCGGCACTGAGAGCGAGGAGCGGCTGAGCGAGGCCGGCCGGCGCATCGCCCGCCATTGGGCGGGGATGTGAGCGAGCCGGCGCGCGGGCGTCGGGAGCCGGCGCGCGGATGCCCGGGGCGCTGATCGAGGACTTCACGCTGACGCTGTAGGCGTCGGGCGGCGCGACTCCGGGGGCGGTTGCGGTCCGCCTGCAGCGCGGTCCGCCTTGATCTCCGCATCCCGCCCCTGCTACGCTCTTCTGGTCCCCCCAGACGCGGCGGCGCTGTCGATCCGAGCAGGCGGCAGCGGCGCCGAGCGACCAGACGGCGGCCTTCGTGCGCTGAGTGAACGGGGCTTGGCCCCGAGCAGGTGTCCGGCGAAGGAGGAAGGGGGTTGGTATGCGTGCCTGTCTGCGCCTGTCCTTGTGTCTCCTGGCCGTCGC
>VGIY01000434.1 GCA_016867695.1 Candidatus Eiseniibacteriota bacterium
TGATCCATGTTCAACGACCTGGAGAGCGCGGCGCGGGGCGTGAAGCCCGAGGTCGGCGAGGTGCGGGCCTGGATGGCCGATCAGGGCCTGGACGGTGCGGTGCTCGCGGGCAGCGGTTCGGCGTGGGTCGGGCACTGCCCGGAGGCGCGCGAGGCGGAGCGAGTCGAGGCAGCCGCGCGTCTCCAGGGGTGGCGGGCCTGGACGGTCCGACCCGTGGAAGGGGGGTGGGCCGAACAAGCATGACCTCGTCGGCGGGATCCGCAGGGATGCGGGCTCCGGACTCGAGCCAGCCATCCGCGACGGTGCGTGGGTGGTGAGGAATGTGCTGGCTGACCGACTAGACGCAAGGTGGTGAGTCCATGAAGATCACGGAGGTTCGGATTTCGCTTCGGGATGACGACAAGCTGAAGGCTTTCGTCAGCATCACGCTGGACAACTGCTTCGTCATCCGTGGGCTCAAGGTCATCAAGGGCCACAAGGGTCTCTTCGTGGCCATGCCCAGCCGAAAGCGGCCGGATGGGACCTTCCAGGATCTGGCGCATCCGATCAACAACGAGATGCGCCGGCTGATGGAGGAGGAGATCCTCAGTAACTACAGCCAGGAGTTGGAGAAAGCCGTTCTCGTCGAATAGGGTTCTCCGCGGTGGCTGGACCGCGTACGTCGAGGCCGCCGGTGGCGCTCGCCCGGCGGCCTTCCCGTTGCGCCGCCCGGCGGCGTTTCCGGCTAGCTTCCGGGGCCGCCGGGCCCTACAATCCCCGGTTTGTTCCTGGGGCGTCGCCAAGCGGTAAGGCACGGGGTTTTGGTCCCCGCATCCGGAGGTTCGAATCCTCCCGCCCCAGCAGGCGGCGGGCGGGGCGGGAGCGGCGGGGACCGGGCGAAAGGATCGGACGGGCGATGGGCAAGAGGCAGCGCGGCTCGCGGACGCTGAAGGTCTTCACCGGGACGGCCAACCCGAAGTTGGCCGGGCGCATCGCCGCCCATCTCGGCGTCCCGCTCGGGGAGCTGGCGGTCAGCCGCTTCTCCGACGGCGAGATCAACGTCCAGATCAAGGAGAACATCCGCGGCTGCGACGTCTACATCGTCCAGCCGACCTACCCGCCGGCCGAGCACCTGATGGAGTTGCTGATCATGATCGACGCCGCCCGGCGCGCCTCGGCCGACCGGGTGACGGCGGTGATCCCCTACTTCGGATACGCCCGGCAGGATCGCAAGGACCGGCCGCGCGCGCCCATCTCGGCCAAGCTCGTGGCCAACCTGATCACCGTCGCCGGGGCGAACCGGGTGCTGACGATGGACCTGCACTCGGCGCAGATCCAGGGGTTCTTCGACATCCCGCTCGATCACCTGTACGCGCAGCCGGTGCTGGCGGCGCACTTCGCCGCCCTGCGCATCCCCGATCTGACCGTCGCCGCGCCCGACGCCGGCAGCATCAAGCTGGCCCGCGCCTACGCCAAGAGGCTGGGCGCCTCGCTGGCTCTGGTCAACAAGCGGCGCACGGGGGACGACCTGTCGGAGACGATGGAGATCGTCGGCGACGTGGCCGGCCGCAACGTGCTGCTGGTCGACGATCTGATCTCGACGGCGGGGACGATCAAGAACGCCGCGCGCGAACTGCGCCGCCGCGGGGCGCTGGACGTCTACGCCACCTGCACGCACCCCTGCTTCTCCGGGCCGGCGCTCGCCCGGCTCAAGGCGGCGCGTCTCAAGAGGCTGGTCGTCAGCGACACGATTCCCCAGACGGCCGCCGGGCTGAGGGGCACCTTCAAGGTGCTCAGCGTCGGCGAGCTGATGGGAGAAGCGGTGCTGCGCATTCACGAGTCCAGGTCGTTGAGCGACCTGTTCGATTGATCCATCGAGGGAGGAGGGGAAGGCGCATGTCTCTGGTGGAACTGGCGGGACGCAACCGCGAGGACAAGGGCAAGGGCGCGGCGCACCGGCTGCGCGCCGAGGGCCTGCTGCCCGGCGTCGTCTACGGATCGGGCGAGAACCGGCTGGTGGCGGTGGAGCGCCACGGGTTCGAGGGTGTGTTGCGCAGGGCAGTCACCGGCACCGTGCTGATCGATCTGGCGCTGCCCGACGGCAGCCTGCGGGTCCTGATCAAGGAGGTCCAGCGCGATCCGGCGACGGCGAAGCTGCTGCATGTCGACTTCCTGCGCATCTCGATGGACCGGCCGATCCGTCTGAAGGTCCCCCTGCGGTTCACCGGGGTCCCCGAGGGGGTCCGGACCGAGGGGGGCATGCTCGAGCACCTGCTGCGCGAGATGGAGGTCGAGTGCCTGCCGGGCGACGTGCCCGAGTTCATCGAGATCGACGTCTCGGCGCTGAATGTGGGACAGTCGATCCACGCCCGCGACATCGTCCGCGAGCGCGTCCAGATCCTGACGCCTCCCGAGCGCGCGATCGCGGTCGTGCACGGCAAGGCAGTCGAGGCGACGCCGGCGGCGGCGGCGGCCGCGCCGGCCGAGGCCGCGGCGGAAGCGAAGCCGGGCGCCGAGAAGAAGGCCCCAGAGAAGGACGGCAAGAAGTCCTGAGCGCGGGGCGGCTGCGCGGGAGATGCCGCCGGCGGCCGGAGGCAGGCGCGGGGAGCCGGACA
>VGIY01000435.1 GCA_016867695.1 Candidatus Eiseniibacteriota bacterium
CGCCGTAGGGACAGGCCTCGGCGCAGGCGCCGCAGCCGATGCACAGGTTCTGGTCGACGTGGACGGTGCCGAACTCGGGCTGGCGGGTCATCGCCTTCACCGGCTCGACCGGGCAGGCCTCGATGCAGGCGGCCCGAGTGCAGTGGAAGCAGTGATGGCGGCGGAAGAACCACTTCACGCCCGCCTGCTCGTCGATCTCGTGGAACTTGATGATCGTCCAGGTCACGGGCGACAGGTCCGAGGGGTTCTGGTAGCCGCCGGCCGCGGCGAAGAAGGAGGTCTTCTCGCCAGGCAGGTAGTTCCACTGCTTGCACGCCACCTGGCAGCTGCGACAGGCGATGCACAGCGAGGCGTCGTAGTAGAAGGAGTTCTCCGGCATGCTACACCTCCTTCGCGATGTCGCAGAGGAACGCCTTGTACTCGGGGATCATCGTGTTGGCGTCGCCGACGTTGGGCGTCAGCACGTTGGCGCTCTCGCCGATGGCCAGCCCCGAGTAGCCCCAGTGCCAGGGAAGCCCGATCTGGTGGTAGTCCTTGCCCCGGATCCGGAAGGGGCGGAAGCGGCCGGTGACGACGGCGAAGGCGCTGATGCCCCCGCGGGCGGTCGTGATCCGCACCCGATCGCCGTTCTTGATGCCCTTGATCTCGGCCAGCTCCTTGGAGAGCTCGATGAACATGTCGGGCATCAGCTCCGAGAGCCAGGTCAGGTTGCGGGTCATCGTCCCCGCCTGCCAGTGCTCGACCACCCGGTAGCTCGTGGCGATGATCGGGTACTCGTCGCGCGTGCCGAGGGGGGACATGTCGCTCAGCCACATCTTGATCGCCGGGTTCGTCTCCTGGGCGTACAGGGCGTTGTTCAGCGGGGACTCCACCGGCTCGTAGTGCGCCGGGAAGGGTCCGTCGGCGAGCCCCGGGCCGAAGAAGGAGGCGTGGCCGTGCGGCTTCATGATGAAGGGGAACCTGGCCTCGGGGGGCCAGGGCCCGTCGGGGACGTCCCCCCGCCACTTCTTCTCCGCGGCGTCCCACTTGACCACCCAGCGCTTGGGGTCGTAGGGCGCGCCGCTCGGGTCGACCGAGGCGCGGTTGTAGATGATCCGCCGGTTGACCGGCCAGCACCAGGACCACTGCGGGTGCAGGCCGATGCCGTTCTCGGCGTCGGCCGGGTTGCGCCGCGCGGCCATGTTGCCGTCGTCGGTGTAGCTGCCGCAGTAGATCCAGCAGCCGCAGGCGGTGGAGCCGTCGGCGGCCAGCGAGGCGAAGCCGGGGATCTGCTGGCCCCGCTTGAAGGCCTTGCCGCCGACTTCGAAGTCGCTCATCGCGTAGCCGTTGTACTCCCTGGCGACCAGGTGGACGTCGGGCTCGTCGTGGTCGCCGTAGTTCCAGTGGAGCTGGACGATCGGGGCGGGGAAGACGCCGCCGCGCTTGTAGCGCTCGCGCAGGGCGACGAAGAGCTTGTCCAGGATCCAGAGGTCGGACTTGGCCACGCCCGGGGGCTCGACCGCCTTGTAGCGCCACTGCACCCAGCGGCCGGAGTTGCTGACCGAGCCCTCCTTCTCCACCGAGGAGGCCGCGGGCAGGGCGAAGACCTCGGTCTGGATCGTCCGCGGGTCCACCCCCGGCCGCTTCCAGAAGTCCATCGTGTCCGTTTCCCAGAGGTCGACCGCCACCAGCCAGTCGAGCCGTTCCAGCGCCTTGCGCTCCTTGAGGGCGTTCGGGCCGCCGACGGCGGGGTTCTGGCCGAGGCAGAAGAGGCCCTTGACCACGCCGTCGTACATCGCCTCGAAGAGGCCGATGTGCGTGTAGACGGTCGACGCGTCCAGCTTGGGCAGGTAGTCGTAGGCGAAGTCGTTGTCCCGGGTGGCGTGGTCGCCCCAGAAGGCCTTGAGCAGGCTGACCATGTACTTCGGCGTGTTCTGCCACCAGTTGGCCGACTTCTCCCCGTAGAACCCCTTGGGCGTCCACTGCTCCAGGTAGTCTGCCAGGCTCGCGTTCGACGCCAGGGGCGTCTTCAGGTAGCCGGGCAGGATGTGGAAGAGCAGCCCGGCGTCGGTCGAGCCCTGGACGTTGGCCTCGCCGCGCAGCGCGTTGATCCCGCCGCCGGCGAGGCCCATGTTCCCCAGCAGCGTCTGCAGCAGCGCGTAGCTGCGCACGTTCTGCGTGCCCTTGGTGTGCTGCGTCGTGCCCATGGCGTACATGATCGTGCCCGCCTTGCCGGGCTTGCCGGTGGCGGCGAAGGCCTGGGCCACCTTGTGGAAGGTGGCCACCGGCATGCCGGTCACCTCGGCGACCTTCTCCGGCGTGTAGGCGGCGTAGTGCCGGCGCATGAGCTGGAAGACGCAGCGGGGGTGCTGGAGCGTCGGGTCGATCTTCGGCCCGTCGCCCTCCATCTCGAAGGCCCAGGTCGCCTTGTCGTACTTGCGCTTCGTCTCGTCGTAGCCGCTGAAGAGGCCGTCGTCGAACTCGAAGCCCTCGGCGACGATCATCCCCGCGTCGCTGTAGTCGCGAATGTACTGCTCATGATAGAGCTTGTTCTCGATGATGTGGCGGACCAGACCGCCGATGAAGGCGATGTCGGTGCCCGAGCGCAGCGGG
>VGIY01000436.1 GCA_016867695.1 Candidatus Eiseniibacteriota bacterium
GTCGAGGTAGATCGATCCGCTGCGCTGCTGATAGGTCGCCCGCAAGTGGATCGCGGGATGGCCGTGGATCCGGCGCGCCGGCGCCATCAGGCTGCAGCCGTTCGGGCAGTAGGCCTGACCGACGACGAGCTTGCCGTGCGGGATCACGAGTTCGAGACGGTCGTTGATCTCCGACATGGGGGGACCCCTCCTGCACCGGCCCGGGCGCGCGGGGGAAGCTCCGGCGGGCGGGCGCCCGCCGGGCGCCGGGGCCGGATGCCGCGCCGCCGCCTCCGGCCCGACACCATCCTAGGGCAACGAGTCCCCGGCTGGAAGGGGGATGCCGCGCCGTCCCCGGGTTGCTAGGATGCCCGCTCCCGGGGGGGGGCGCGAACAGGAATCGGACGATGGCCCAGCGCAAGAGCGATCCGAGCACATTCCTCTGCCGCCAGTGCGGCGAGAGCTACGCCAAGTGGTTCGGCAAGTGCCCGAACTGCGGAGAGTGGAACACGCTCGCGCCCTATCGGCCGCCGAGCGAGCTGCCCGGAGCGGGCCGCGGGCGGGGCCGCGCCAGGGGCGGAGGCGAGCGCGGCCTGGGGATCCCGGGCCGGTCCCTGAGCGGCGAGGGGCTTTCGTCCCCCTGGGCGCGAAGCGGGCGCGCCCCGGGCTTCGCCGTCGGCACGCAGTTCCTCGACCAGATCCCCGCCGGCGGGCCGGGGCGGATCGAGACGGGGATCGGCGAGTTCGACCGGGTCCTCGGAGGCGGCATCGTGCCCGGTTCGGTCGTCCTGATCGGCGGCGATCCGGGCGTCGGCAAGTCGACGCTGCTGCTCCAGGCGGCGGCCCGGCTCACCGCGCTGGGGCGCCGGGTCCTCTATGTCTCCGGCGAGGAATCGGCCGCGCAGACCAAGCTGCGGGCGTCGCGGCTCTCGGTCAGCGGGCGGCTGCCCGTTCTGGCCGAAGGCGACCTCGAGCGCGTGCTCGAGGCCCTGCACGAGGGCATGCCCGAGAGCGACCCGCCCGGGCAGGCGGCGGGCGGGATCGAGGCGGAGGTCGCCCGCGAGTTCGAGCGGGGCGCCGGGGGGGCGCTGGAGTCGGACGCCGCATCCGGGATCGAGGCGGATCCGGCGCGCGAGTCCGGAGGGGAGGTCGCGCGCGGTCCCGAGGCGCAGTCGGGGCGCGAGTCCGCGGCGGGTCCCCCGTCCGCCGCCCGGCCGCGGGACATCGAGGTCCTCTTCGTCGACTCGATCCAGTCGGCCTACCTGCCGCACCTTCCCTCCGCGCCGGGCAGCGTGCTGCAGGTGCGCGAGGGCGCGCTGGTCCTCACCCAGGCGGCCAAGCGCCACGACATCGCGGTGCTCATGATCGGCCACGTCACCAAGGACGGGGGGCTGGCCGGGCCGCGCACGCTCGAGCACATCGTCGACGCGGTCCTGATGATGGACGGCGAGCAGTACCACGCCCATCGCCTGCTGCGCAGCGTCAAGAACCGCTTCGGCAGCGTGCACGAGATCGGCGTCTTCGACATGCGCGACGACGGCCTGCACGAGGTGAGCAACCCGTCGGAGCTCTTCCTCGGCGACGGCGCCGGCCGCGCCAGCGGCAGCGCCGTGGTCGCGGCGATCGAGGGCACGCGCTCGCTGCTGATCGAGATCCAGGCCCTCGTGCACCCCACGCGCTACGGCATCCCGCAGCGCATCGCCACCGGCTTCGACGCCCGCCGGCTGGCGATCCTGCTCGCCGTGCTGGTCAAGCGCGGGGGCATCGACGTCACCGCCAGCGACGTCTTCGTCAACGTCGTCGGCGGCCTCCGGCTCGACGAGCCGGGGGTGGATCTGGGCGTGCTCCTGGCCATCGCCGCGAGCGCGCTCGATCGGCCGACCGGCGGGGATCTGGCCGCGTTCGGAGAGATCGGGCTCGGCGGAGAGCTGCGCCGCGTCAGCGAGCCGGGGCGGCGGATCGCCGAGGCGGCGCGGCTCGGCTTCAAGCGGGTGCTGGTGCCCGCGGCCACGGAGCGCGAGCTGGCCGCGCGCGGCTGGCGCGCTCCCGAGGGGTGCCGGGTGACGGCCGCGGCGACGCTGGGCGAGGCGTTGCGGGCGGCGCTCGCGCCGCGCGAGAAGGGGCAAGAGGGGGCGGCGGAATGAGCGAGCGCTGCTGGGCCCTGATCCTGGCCGCGGGCGCGGGCGAGCGTCTCGGCCATGGCCGGCCCAAGGCCTTCACGCCTCTGGGGGGGCGGCCGCTCGCCTCGTGGAGCGTGCGCGCCTTCGCCAGGCACGGCGCGATCACCGATCTCCTGGTCGTCATGCCGCCCGACTGGGAATCCTCGCTGGCCAATCAGATGCTCGACATCCTCGCCGACGGTCTGGAGGACGACGCCGTGAAGGTGCGCGGCGCCGTGACCGGGGGGGCGAGGCGGCAGGACTCGGTGCGCCTGGGTCTCGAGGCGCTCTGGGAGATCGTCGCGCATGACGGAGCGGGCGCTTCCGCCGCATCGCCCGCCGATCCGGCCGAGCATCCCGAGGCTCGCGACCTGCTCGTGCTCGTCCACGACGCCGCGCGCCCGATCGTGCCTGCCAGGGTGATCGACGA
>VGIY01000437.1 GCA_016867695.1 Candidatus Eiseniibacteriota bacterium
CGCCCAGCTGCGTGGCGAGTACGCCGGGGGCTTCCTGGGAGGGGCCGCCAGCTTCGGGAGGATCGCGGCGAGCGGCTCGATCTACCGCCCGCTCGCCCGCCGGTTGAGCTGGGCGGCGCGCGTCCGCGGCGGCACGATCCATCCGTTCGGGCGGGAGCCGGTCGCCGGGCCGACGGAATCGGACTTGCTACGGGTCCCCTTCGAGGAGCGCTTCAGGGCGGGCGGGGGTACGACGGTGCGGGGGCACGCGGAGGGAAGCCTGGGGCCCTATTCCGCGGGCAACCAGGTGCTCGGCGGGCTCGTGCTGCTGGTGATGAACACGGAGGTGCGCTTCCCGCTCTTCTGGGAGTTCGGCGGGGCGGTCTTCCTGGACGCCGGCAACGTCTGGGCCGACTATCGCGACATCTCCTGGTCCAGGTGGGCCAACGGCTGGAAGCGCGCCGACTACTCGCCGCTCGACGCCGTCTACGGCATGGGCGGCGGCGTGCGGCTGCGCACGCCGGTCGGCCCGGTACGCCTCGACTATGGCCTGAAGCTGGGCCGCGAGCGGCCGGGGTCCGGACGCGGGGAGTGGCACTTCAGTCTGGGCCAGGCCTTCTAGGGGGCGCGATGGCGGGAGAGCGGCCAGAGACGCGGAGCGCGAAGGGCCCCGCGCCGCGCCGGCGGGCCCGGATCGCTCTCCTGCGGACGGCGCTGGCCGCCGGCGTGCTGGCGGCGCTGCTGCTCGCCTCGCCCTTCATCCTCCTGCGCATCGGGCCGGTGCGCGACGCGGCGCTCGACCTGGCGGCCGATCAGGCGGGCCTCGACCAGGGGCTGCGGCTGCGGATCGCCCGCGTCGGCAGCCTGGATCCGACCCGCGTCCGGCTGATCGGGGTGAGCGTCGAGCGCCGGGAGGGGGCGGGCGACTGGCGCCGCGTCCTGGGCGTCGGCGATCTCTCGGCGAGTTGGGACCCGCTGGCGCTTCTCCGGCGCAGGCTGCACATCCACGCCGTGGCGATCGACTCGGTCGATGCGCGCCTCGCGGGGACGGGGGGAGAGCGGACCGCCGACCTGCCCGCGCCGCGGCGCATCCCCCCGCTGGGCAACGCGGCGCACGCCGTCGGGCTCGTGCCGAGCCTTGCGGTGGACGCGGTGGAGCTCACGCGGATCGCGGTGCGCGACAGCGCGGGGGTGTTCGTGACCGGCGGGCTGCGGCTCGGCGATCTGCGCTCGAGCGGGCTCGGCCTCGCCGGGGAGGTGCGCGGCGGCGAGGTCGGCCTCCCGCGCCTCGGGCTGGAGGGCCGCCTGGGGCGGGGCAGCCTGCACGCGGGGCGCGACGGGATGCTCGCGCTGCGCGGGCAGCGGATCGAGCTGGGCGAGTCGGCGGCGGTGCTCCAGGCGGGCTTCGATCCCGGCGAGAAGGACCTGCCGCTGAGCGTGCAGCTTCTGATCGAGATGTTCCGACCGGCCCCCTGGGCGCGGCTCTGGCCGGCGCCCCTTTCCGGGGCCCCGGACGACTACCTCGCCGGAAGCGTCGACCTGCAGGCGGGCGAGGAGCGCTGGCGCGCGCTGGCCGCGCTCGAGGGGCGGCTGCTCGGCGAACGGCTGGAGGAGCTGCGCGCCCTGGTCGAGGCGGAGGGCCCGGCGCTCGAGCTGCGCGAGCTGCGGCTGCGCGGCGACGCGGGCGCGCTGGCGGGCTCGGGGCGGTGGGACCTGTCGAGCCGCCGCGGCGAGGCGCGGCTGGAGTGGGAGCGCGTCGACCCGCACAGCGCCTGGCTGCCCTGGTTGCGGGAGCTGCCCCTGCAGGCGCGTGTCGGCGGCTCGGCGAGGGTCGAGGCGCGCTTCCCCGCGGGTGAAGATCCGGTGATCGCCGGCGAGCTGCGCGTGCGCGGCGCCGACCCGTGGGGCGTGGCCGTGAGCGAGTGCCGCGTTGCCGCCAGCGTCGATCCGGCCCGCGGCATCGAGGCCGACGAACTGGAGCTGCGCTTGGCCGGCGGGTCGGTGCGCGGGCAGGGCGAGTGGCCGCTCGACGGCCGGCCCGTCCGCGGCCTGGTGACGGTCGATTCGCTCGACCTGGGGGTCTTGCCGGCCGCCTGGAGCGGCGGGGCGGCCGGCCGCCTCAGCGGGGCGGTCTCGCTCTCCGGTCCGCCTCACGCCCTGACGCTGCTCGGCGAGGCCCAGGGACTGGACCTCCGCTGGCGCGACTGGCGGGCCGACTCGCTGTTGGTGGAGCGGGGCGAGCTGGATCTGGCGACGCTGGACGGCTCCGCACTCGTGCACGCGGGCGGCCTGCGCGAGCACGACGGGCCCTCCATGACGCTCGAGGCCCGGGGGACGCGCCGAGAGGAGAGGATCGCGGGTGAACTGCGCCTGATCCATCCGCTGGTCGATCTGGAGGCGGCGGGAGTGTTCGGCCTCGACGGCTCGCTCGCGCTGGAGCGGGTCCGGGCGGCTTCGCCGCGCTACGGCTCCTGGGAGCTGGAGGAACCCTTCCGCGCCGACTGGCGGGGCGGGAGGATCGAGACCGACACGCTGCGCGTGTCCGGGTCGCTCGGCCGTCTCGACGCCGC
>VGIY01000438.1 GCA_016867695.1 Candidatus Eiseniibacteriota bacterium
GGGGAGGTAGAGCTGCGTCCCGCCGGCGGTGACCAGATCCGCCTGCCAGCCGGCCGGGAGCTGCATCAGGGCGGCGGGCAGGTCCAGGACGAGCGTGTCGCCGAGCGTGCCCGTGTTGGCCAGCCGTAGCGGCGCCAGCTTCGTGGCCCCCGGGGCCAGCGGGAGGGCCGTGCCCTCCGGCGCGCTGATGTCCAGGCCGTAGGCGTCGGCGCGCACCGTCAAGGAGAGCGTGTCGGCCGCCCGCGGGTCGCCGGCGGAGGCGGCGGTCAGGCGAACCCGCGCCGAGCCCGGCCCGGCGGGGGTGACCAAGAGGGCGAGGAGCGCGTGACTGCACCCCGCCTCGATCAGCAGGGAACGGGGCACGGCCACGGGCACGCCGTCGAGCCCGGCCAGCTCCAGACGCCAGCCGGACGGAAGCGACTGGAGCGCAGCCGGAACATCGAGCGTGACGATGTCGGCGCGCGTGCTTCGGTTCAGCGCGCTGAAGGCGATGCTCGCGGGCCTGCCGACGACGGCCCAGACCTCCGCGGCCGGAGCGCTCAGGGCGACGGCGTAGAGGCGGGAGCGCACCTGGAAGCGCAGCGTGTCGGATTTCTCGGGGGCGTAGCGCGAGCGGGCGACGACGGCCAGGGCGCCCTCGCCCTCGCCCCCGGGCGTGACGGCGAGCCCGAGCGTCGCCGGCGAACCGCCCGCGGGAAGATGGAGCGTATGCGCCGCGCCGAGGGCGTGGCCCTGCGCGCTCGCGAGCGTCGCCGTCCAGCCCGCGGGCAGGCCGTTCAGCTCTGCCGGCAGCGTGAAGGCGAGCGAATCGGCCAGCGTGCCGGTGTTCGCGGCGGAAAAGTCGACGCGCGCGGTCTGGCCGGCGACCGCCCGGACTTCCGTCGCCGCGGAGGCCAGGAGGAAGCCGAAGTCGCCGGCCGTCAGCCGGAACCGCAGCGTGTCCGCGAGCGCGGGATCTCCGATCGAGCGCGCGCAGAGGGCGAGCGAGGCCTCGCCGGACTCCGCCGCGGTCACGGAGAGCCGCAGCCCCGCGAGCATCCCGCCGGGGGCGAGCGCCTCCCTCCGGGGCAGGGCCAGCACGCCGCCCTCCTCGTCGGACAGCGCCGCCGTCCAGCCCTCCGGCAGCGACTGCAGCTCGGCGGGCAGATCGATCTCGAGCGTGTCGGCCAGCGTGCCGACGTTGTGCGCGCGCCAGGGCAGCGCGCTGGTCGCGTTGCGCGCCACCCCCCGATCCGTGTCCGCGGCGGAGAGGAGAAACGCGCGGAAGTCCTCGCCCTCCTCCACGAGCGGCACCATGCGTGCCTGCAGCACCTCGCGGAAGGTCCGCCCCGCCGCCGGCGCGGGCTCCTGGACGAAGGCGACCAGGAAGAGGTCCTCCCGCTTCCAGCCCGGGTCGAGCGGGAGGGCCAGCGACAGCGCCCGGGACTGCCCCCCCTGCACCTCGACGGTCGCCGCCGTGGCCGCGCGGGCCGTGTAGCTGAGCAGGGCCGGGCCGGTCCGCCCGGGATTGGGGGCGTGGTGCTCGACGGCGACGAGATGCAGGTCGAGGCCGAGGGATCCGCAGCCGGGGAATCCGCTCACCCGGACGAGCGCGTCCACCTGGGATCCGGCCAGCGAGGGCTCGATGGCGATCGCCACCGGCGAGCGCAGCGCCGCCTCGATCTCGAAGCGCGAGCGGTAGAGGCCGTAGGTCTCCCGGGTGCCCTGCGAGATCCCCAGCGCGCCGTTGAAGACGTTCACCGGCAGGCCGGGCTGTTGGCCGATGAGGCTCTCGTAGAACCCGACGCGCTCGTCGGCCGCGGGGATCGACAGGGGATCGCCGGCGCCGAAGGAGGGGTGCCAGTGGATCACTGCCAGCCGGCCGATGCCCTCCTCGTCGACCAGCCGATCGAGCGCCGCCTCGGCGATGGGGCAGTTGCCGCACCAGACGGCGGTGAAGAGCTCGGCCAGCACGGTGCGCTCGAAGCCGTCTTCCGCGCCGGCGGGCGTCGGCAACTCCTCGCCGCAGCCGACGATCGAGAGGGCCGCCAGCGCCAGCCAGAGGATCGATCGCCGGGCGGGTCTGTCGCGCCGCATCAGGGAGCCCCCCATGGTGGGCGGAGACGATCGCCGCCGGCTAGAGATCGCGGGTCCCGGCGCTTTCGGCGGAGGATCCCGCGCCTTCCGCGGAGGCGCCGGCACCCTCCGCGCCGACGCCGGCGCTCGGGTCCGGCTCGGCGGCCGCGCCCTCGCTCGGCGGGGCGGAGGGCGGGAGGCTCTCGCCGCCCGCTGCCGACGCGGCCGGACCGGCGGCCCCGGTCCCCGCCGGGTTCGCCGCCGCGTTCGTCTCGGCCACGAGCTTGGCGATCTCGCGCCCCAGGGCGACCTCGTCGCCCGGCCGATAGCCGACGTGGTGATAGGCGACCTCGCCGCCGGGCTTGAGCAGGCAGACCGACGGGACCGCCTTGACGAGGTACTTGCGCATGACGTCGTTGTTCGTGTCGAGCAGCACGGGGAAGCTGAAGCGGCGCCCCTCGACGAAGGGCTTGACG
>VGIY01000439.1 GCA_016867695.1 Candidatus Eiseniibacteriota bacterium
GGCGAGCCTCCGCTTCCCACTCCCGGCAGACCTCGGCCAGAAAGCCCTCTCCCGGAGGCGCCTCCTCGTCGAGCTCCTCCTCGCCCCGGTCCCCGTAGTAGCCGACGGCGCTCGCGCTGACGAGCACGCCCGACCGGCGCGTCTGCGCTGCCTCCCCGCTCCCCCAGCCTTTGTCGCCCTTGCAGCCCTCGCCGCGGTCCCGGTCTTCGCCGTCCTTGCAGCCCTCGCCGCGGTCCCGGTCCTCGCCGTCCTTGCAGCCCTCGCCGCCGTCCCGGTCTTCGCGGCCGTTCCCTCCGGCGGCCGTGGCCGGCGACCGGTCGAGGCGCTTCCCGATCGCCGCCACGAGGGCCCGCGTCCCGGCGACGCGGCTCGCCCGGATCGCCCGGCGCCGCTCGCGGGTCCACCGCCCGGAGACGCTCTCGCCGGCCAGGTGGACGATCGCGTCGACGCCCGCCAGCGCCTCGCCGGGGATGCTTCCCTCCGCGCCGCTCCAGGGGAAGAGGCGCGCCGCCCAGGGCGCCCGCCCCGCGGCCGCTCGCGGGTCCCGCGACAGGCCGCGCACCTCGTGGCCCGCCTCGGCGAGCCGCCGGCCGAGCCGGCGCCCGATCAGCCCGCCGGCTCCGGTCAGGAGGACGATCACGCTTGCGTCCCTTCCCGCGTCTCCTTCGCGCGCGGGCGCCGCCCGGACATCGTCCGGTCGACGGCCTGGCGAAGGGCGCGGATGTGCGCCGGCGTCGTCCCGCAGCAGCCGCCGATCACCGCCGCTCCGGCGGCGATCAGCTCGGGCACGCGGGCGGCCATGAACTCGGGGGTCTCCTTGTAGAGCAGGCGCCCCCCCACGGTCTCCGGCAGGCCGGCGTTCGACTGGATGAGCAGCGGCCTCTCGGCGCAGGCGGCGAAGGCCCGGGCGATGAGGACCATGTCCTCGATCCCGTTGCCGCAGTTCGCGCCGACGAGGTCGGCCCCCACCTCGGCCAGCCCGGCCGCCGCCGCAGGGATGTCGACGCCCATCACGGTGTAGAAGCCGCGCCGGGTGCGGTCGAAGGTCATCGTCGCCGCCACCGGGATCGCCCCCGAAGCGGCCTTGGCCGCGCGGACGGCCAGGCGCGCCTCGGCGAGGTCGGTCATCGTCTCGACGTAGATCGCGTCGACCCCGGCCGCGACCAATGCGCCGGTCTGGCGCAGGAAGCCCGCGTAGATCTCGTCGGGGTCGGCGTCGCCGTAGGGCTTGAGCAGCCGTCCCGAAGGCCCACAGGAGCCGGCGACGTAGATCCCCTCGCCCGCGCCGCGGCGCGCCGCCTCTACGCCGGTGCGATTGATCGCCTCGACCTCGCCGGCCAGTCCGTGCATGGCGAGGCGCGCGGGGGATCCGCCGAAGGTGTTCGCCCCGACGATCTGCGCGCCCGCCTCCGCGTAGAGCCGTGCGATCTCCTCGAGGAGATCGGGGCGGCGCAGGTTGAGCGACTCGGGCGCCTCCCCGGGAGGAAGGCCGCGCTCGATCAGCAGCGTGCCCATCGCGCCGTCGGCGACGAGCACCTCACCGGCCTGCAAGCGGTCCGCCAGCCGTTCCACGAGCCTCGCCTCCCGGCGTCAGGCGGTCAGCCTCTTGACGACCTCGATCGCGTGCGCGGCGTCGTAGGCGTAGGCGTCCGCCCCGATCTCCTTCGCGTAGGCGGCCGACAGGGGAGCGCCGCCGACGACCGTCTTGACGCGCCCGGCCAGCCCCTCCGCGCGCAGCAGGTCGACGACCTCCTTCATCACCGGCATGGTCGTCGTCAGCAGAGCCGACATGCCGACGACCAGCGCGCCGGTCTCGCGCGCGGCGTCGACGAAGCGGCGGGGCGCGACGTCGCGGCCGAGGTCGACGACCTCGAAGCCCGCGCCGCGCAGCATGATGGCGACGAGGTTCTTGCCGATGTCGTGAAGATCGCCCCGCACCGTGCCCAGGCAGACCTTTCCGCGCAGGGCGCCTCCCTCCGCGGCGAGGAGCGGCTGCAGCCGGTCGAGCCCGGCGTACATGGCCTTGGCGGCCAGGAGCACGTCGGGCAGGAAGAGCTCGTGGCGGCGGAACTGCTCGCCGATCGCGTTCATCCCCCCGATCAACCCCTCGTCCAGGATGCGGCGCGGCGCCAGCCCCTCGGCCAGCGCCTCCCCCGTCAGCCGGCCGACCGCCTCGTCGTCGCCCTCCTGGAGCGCCGCTCCGATCCTCGTCAGAATCTCCATGCCGATGCCCTCTTCGTCGTCGAGGGCGGATCTGCCCCGCGAAGCGGACGGACCCGCCCCCAGCCTTGAGCTCCGCGACCCGACCCGCGCTTCTCCCCCGTCCCGATCACGCCCCGCCGTCTTCTCCCTCGCGCGCGCGCAGCAGCCGCTCAGAGTCCGGCGCCGTCGCCGTCGAAATGCTTCCCTCCCTCACGAGCGCCGAGCAGCCGGTCGATCCGCTCGCGGCACTCCCGCGTGCGGCAGTCGCCGCAGAACGGATAGTCGCCGGCGTGATCGTGGATCTCCGCCGGGCCGGCGAGGATCA
>VGIY01000440.1 GCA_016867695.1 Candidatus Eiseniibacteriota bacterium
TCCTCGGGCAACTCCACGACGATGGAGCCGCTCGTGAAGCGCGTCCCCCTGTCCGCGTCGACGGTGCCGATCCGCGCCCCGCGCGCCTGGACCGACGGCTCGCCGGGGCCGGGCAGCGCCTTGCGCTTCACCGGCGCCGCGCCGAGGAGGCCATCCGGAAGGTGGCGGATGTCGATCTGGGCGCAGCCCTCGGCGTTCAAGCCGGCCACCTGCAGCACGGCGATCAGTTCGCGGACATTGCCCGGCCAGGCGTAGGAGATCAGGCGCTGCTTGACCGCATCGCTGAGCGTGAAGCGGCCCCGCCCGCGCGCGCGGGGCACGGCCCGACCGAGGAAGTGCTCGGCCATCAGCAGGATGTCGCTGGGGCGCTCGCGCAGCGGAGGCACGCGCACTTCGCAGGCACGCAGGCGCTGGTAGAGCTCGGGATGGAACTCGCCGGCGTGGACCGCCGCGCCGAGGTCGAGACTCGTCGAGGCGAAGACGCGCACGCTGCGCCGCGGGTCGGCTCCCTGCGCCTGCAGCAGGCGCGTCTCGTCGATGAAGCGGGCCAGGCCCGGCTGCAGCCGCCGGTCCAGCGCCCCGATCTCCTCGAGCAGGAGCGTGCCCCCGGCCGCCTCGCGCAGGAGCCCGTGCCCGGCGGCCGCTCCCTGCGCCCCCATGGCACGGAAGGGATCCGCGCCGAGCGCCTCGCCCGAGAGCGCCCGGCACTCGAGGCGGACGAAGCCCGCGTGGGCGCGGGGGCTCTCGGCGTGGATCGAGCGGGCGAACAAGCGCTTGCCCGTCCCCGGCTCGCCGACCAGCAGGAGGGGCTGATCGTGGCTCGCAGCGCGCGTGGCGGTTTCGAGCGCGGTGCGGAAGGCGACCGAGCGCCCGACGAGGTCGTCGAGCCCGGTGAGGGCGCCGGCGGAGTCGCCCAGCGCGGTCGCCTCGCTGAGGATGCGCCCGAAGAGCTCGGCCTGCGCCCGCGGATCGGCGGGTCGGGGCAGGATCTGCAGGCTCTGGCCCGCCCGCAGCTCCGCCGCCTGGGCGGCATCGGCATCCCAGACCGCGGGCTCGCCGGGCGGGGCGATGAAGAACGCGCGCGCCTCCGGAGCCCACTGCTGCACCCACTGCCGCGTCTGGAGGTAGCCGCCGCCGGCCAGATCGACGAGCAGGACGAGGGGAGCGCGGCGGGCGCCGCCGGCGAGCAGCGCCTGCGCCTGGGACTGGGACTGGGCCGTCTGCAGGTCGATGGGCAGACCCGTCACCGCGCGCGCCGCCAGCGCGCACAGGGACGGATCGGAACTGATCAGGAAGAGATGGACGCTCATCCGTGCCGCTCCCCCAAACGAGTGGGCTGCTCCCACCGAGGGCGGCGGCGCGCGGTCAGTCCCGCGGGCTCCCGTCGGGAGCCGCGGAGCCATCCTCCGGCGCGCGGGCGACCGCGACGCGGGCCGGCCTGAGTAGCCGGTC
Source organism: Candidatus Eiseniibacteriota bacterium (assembly GCA_016867695.1). Taxonomy (GTDB): domain Bacteria; phylum Eisenbacteria; class RBG-16-71-46; order CAIMUX01; family WJJG01; genus VGIY01. The sequence continues at coordinate 1,453 of VGIY01000440.1, forward strand.
CCCGGCCTGGTAGCCCGCCTGCAGCACCTCGGCGATCGATCCCGCCGGCACATCTGCCGCCGGGACCACGAGAACAGCCTCATGGACCTGAGGGTCGAAAGCCATTCCCGGAGAGGCCGCGACCGGGTCGAGCCCCTCCCGCTCCAATGCTTCGGCAAGGCGCCCGAGGATGATGAGGACCCCGTGGCGATCGAATCGCTCCGGCTCCTCGGTCAGGGCCCGGCGGGCCCGCTCGCAATCGTCGAGCAGGGGAAGCAGGCGCGACATCAGCTCCGCCCGCGCCCAGCCCTCGGTGCGCCGGCGCTCGGCCTCTACCCGCTTGCGGTAGTTGTCGAACTCGGCCAGCAGGCGCCGGTGGAGATCGAGGGGCACCGTTTCGGACTCGGCGGCAACCGATTCGGAATCAGTCGATGGCGATCCCGGGCTCGGCCGGGTTTCGCTCGCCGGACCGGGCCCCGCCGGCATCGGCCCGGGCGCCGTCTGAACGGGGTCGCGCCCCTCTTCGGAGCGCTCGCGGCGCGACTCCTCGGCCCCCTTCTTCCTCCGCACTCCCGTCTCCTTCCCGCGTCATCCGTCCCGGTCGCCGCCCCCGCTCGCGGCGCTCGCCTCGGCGACGAAGTTGAGGCGCAGGAGCGTCAGCACGCGCCGCAGTTCGCCCTCCTCGACGGCGGTCAGGTTGCCGCGGGTCTTGCGTTCGAGCATCTCGAGCAGGTCGATCGCCTGGCGCGCCCGTCCGAGGTCCCGTGACGGCGCGGCCCCCGTCGGATCGGGGAGCTTCCCGAGTCCGATCATGCCGAGCATCTCGTACTGGGCGATGAGGAAGAGCAGTCCGGGATCGTGCGCTTCATCGGCCATCGCGGCCCTCCCTTCCTGCGGCGAGCGGGGGCGTCCGGCGACGCCCCCCCGGCGGTGGACCCGGGTACCGGGCCCGTCGCGTCGCTGCGCCCCCCCCCCGGCGGTGGACCCGGGTACCGCGGGCCCGTCGCGTCGCTGCGCGCCCCCCCCGGGCCGCTCCTACTTCTCGTCGACCACTTCGAAGTCGGCGTCGACCACGTCGTCACCGCCCGCCGA
>VGIY01000441.1 GCA_016867695.1 Candidatus Eiseniibacteriota bacterium
TGCCGCTCCGGCTGGCGCTCCGGTTGCCGCTTAGGCTGCCGCGCGCGGGCGCCGGTGCGCAGGGGGCTGTCGCTCATCCCCGCCCTCCCCCTTCGCCTCTTGGCCGGCGCAAACCGAGGAGGAAGGCGAGCTCGCCGCTGCCGAGGAGCCGGGCGGCGGCGAGGTAGCCCCCGGCGGCGAGCAGGGCGGCCCCGCCCAGCAGCGCGGCGCGCGCCGCGAGCGGGGGCTGCGGCGCGACGCGGGCGCCGAGGAGGAGCGCGGCCATGGCGATCGCGCAGGCGGCGAGCGTCGCCGCCAGGGAGCGCAGGCCCGCGCGGGCCACGGCCGGCGAGGGCGAGAGGCCGTAGAGCCGCTTCATCGCCCGCAGGAGCAGGGCGACGTTGAGCCCGCTGGCCAGCGCGGTGGCCAGCGCCAGCCCCCCGAGCTGGAGCCACTGCATGAGGATCACATTGAGGACGATGTTGGCCGCCATCGCTGTCACCGCCGTGCGCACCGGCGCGCGCGTGTTCTGGCGGGCGTAGAAGACGGGCACGATCACCTTGACCGAGGCGTAGAAGCAGAGGCCCAGCGAGTAGAAGACGAAGGCGCGCGAGGTCAGGGCGAGCGACTGGGCGCCGAAGGCGCCGCGCTCGAAGAGCAGCTGCAGGATCGGGCGGTGGGCGACGAGCAGGAAGCCGGTCATCGGCAGCAGGATGAAGAGCGTCAGGCGCAGCGCCAGGTCGAAGCCCTCTCCCAGCTCGCGGTGCTCGCCGCGCGCGGCGTGGCGCGAGAGCGTCGGCAGCACCGCCGTGCCCAGGGCGACGGCGAAGACGCCGAGCGGAAGCTGCATGACCCGATTGCCGTACTCGAGCGCCGAGACGCTGCCCGCGGGCAGGAGCGAGCCGAGGAAGGTGTCGACGAAGGCGTTGATCTCGGCGACACCCATGCCGAGGACGCCCGGCAGCATGAGGGCGGCCACGCGCCAGAGGCGCGGGTCGCGCAGCGTGGCGCGGAAGCGCACCAGGATCCGGTGGCGGAGCAGCGGCGGCAGCTGGATGGCGAGCTGCAGCAGGCCGCCGGCGAGGATGCCCCAAGCCAGGCCCTGGATCCGGCGCGTCGGCTCCTCGCCCAGGCGCGGGCAGACCCAGAGCATGGCGGCGATCATGGCCAGGTTGAGCACCGAGGCCGACAGCGCGGGGGCGGTGAAGTGGCGCAGCGAGTGGAGGGTGGCCATCGCCAGCGTGGCCAACCCGATGAAGAAGAGGTAGGGGAAGAGCGTCTGCGTCAGGCGTACGGTCAGCGCCGTCTTGCCAGGCACGGCGGCGAAGCCGGGCGTGATCAGCGGCACGAAGAGCGGGGCGAGCAGGATCGCGAGCAGGCAGACGAGCGCCAGCGTCAGGGCCAGGACGCTGGCCGTGTTGAGCACGAAGCGCTTCCAGTCGTCCCCCTCCCCCTTCTCCAGCGTCTCGGCCAGGACGGGGACGTAGGCCGCGCTGAGCGCCCCCTCGGCGAAGAGCGCGCGCAGCATGTTGGGCAGGCGGAAGGCGACGGTGAAGGCGTCGGCGGCGATCCCCGTGCCGAAGAGGTAGGCGCGCAGCATGTCGCGGGCGACGCCGAGCAGGCGGCTGAGCAGCGTGCCGAGGCTGAGCTTGCCCGCCGAGAGGACCCAGTGCCCCCTGCCGCTGCGATCGGGGATCGACATGGCCCCAGGATGCCCGCACTCGGCCTCCGGCTCAATGGCGCGGGCGGGGGGCGACCCGGGGGCGCGCAGGGGGCCGGGCGGCGCCGGCCGGGCAACCCGGGGCGCGTCCGGGGGTAGTCGGATTCGTGGGCGGGGCTTACCGGCACGCTACCCGGGCGGCGGGAGGGGTGGCCGGCCGCGCCGAGCCACGGGTCGCGCAGAGCCCTCGTGCCCCGCGGGCGCCACGCGAGTATGATCCCGGAGGGCGGATGCCCGGTCGCCGTCGCGCCGGACGGCGGCGGCGCCGGGGAGCGACTCGGCGGCATGGCCGAGCCGCGCGGCGTCTCTGCGGGCGGGGCCCGTTCCGCTGGCTCGCGGGGCGGGCCGGCCCGAGGAGGTGGAGCATGAAGCGCTGGATCGCGATGGCCGTCGCCGGATGGCTCCTGCCGGCGGCCGCCGGGGCGGCGACCCATCTCGTGCGGCCCGACGGAAGCGGGGACTTCCCGGCGATCCAGGCGGCCATCGACGCCGCGGCGCCGGGCGACAGCGTGCTGCTCGCCCCCGGCGTCTTCCGCGGGCCGGGCAATGTGGATCTCGACTTCGGCGGCAAGGCCCTCACCGTCTGTTCGCAGAGCGGCGACCCGCGGGACTCGATCATCGACTGCGAGGGCGCGGCCCGCGGCTTCAACTTCGCCTCGGGCGAGGGCCGCGGCGCGGTCGTGGCCGATCTCACCTTGACCCAGGGCGCGGGTGAACCGGGAGGGGCCGTGCGCTGCTGGCGGGGATCCGGTCCGACGCTGCGCAACTGCATCTTCGCCAGCAACGCCTCTCCCCTTTTCGGGGGAGCCGTCTGCTGCGTGCT
>VGIY01000442.1 GCA_016867695.1 Candidatus Eiseniibacteriota bacterium
CAATGACATGAGCGCGGCGCAGGGCAGCATGGGCGAGATGGAGCGACTGCTCGACAGCGTAAGCCAACCCGCGGACTGGAAGAAGAGGGTGCAAGGGATATCCAGCTACACCGAGTTCATTCTCCGCCACAGCTACCTGCTCGACCCTCCGCGAGTTCAGAAGATGAAGGCCTTACTGTCGCAGATGGCGAGGGCTATAGCGGACGACGACGAGCAGGAGGCGGAGCGTCTGTTCGCCGCCCTCGATAAGGCCACGGATGACCTGCCCACTCCGATCCAGATGCTTCTGATCCTGAACCGAGCCGTATGGACCGCGAAGGAGCGGGGCATGACGCTGGAAGAGGAGCAGGTGCGCCAGGCGCTCAGCGAGATCGAGTCGGCGATGCAGAGCGGCGCTCACGATCGAGCTATCGCTCGATTCGCTGAGATCGAGCCGGTGTTAAGTAGGATCCTGGGTGAACGCCCCTCCGACTCGTCGTCCAAGAAGCAAGTTGAGGATCTACCAAAGAGCTGATCGCGGACTTGTCGGAGAAGCAGAGGCGAGCATGAGCGCGATCATTGGGATCGACTTCGGATGCCGGACCTGCCGTACGGCGGTGCTCCGCAAGGGGAAGGCTGAGGCCTTCCCCAACCGCCACACCGAACGGCCTCAGCCGATCATCTTGGACGCCTTGGACATGACGGAGGGCGGTGGCACTGCGTGCATCCTCCCCTTCCGCTTCCGAAGGTTGAAGCAGAAGCTGGGCAGCGATCAGTTCATCGAGGGCTCCAGCGGGCCCCGGTCCACGGCCGACGCGGTCACGGAGGTCTTCCGCCAGATCGTGGTTGACGGAAGATCGGCGCTTGGCGAGCCGGTAGAGAAGGCGGTACTCGCGGTCCCTGGGTTCTTCCCCGAGCGGGCGCGGGCCGCGCTGCGTGACGCGGCGCTGCGTGCCGGAGTTCCCGCAGTCAAGCTCTACGACGAGGCGCTGGGGGCGGTCATGGGCGGCGCGCGGCCCGCGGAGTCCGGCAACACCCTGGTCTATGCGATGGGAGCTGGGATCTTCGCGGTCAGCGTTGTGCAGGTGCGCGAAGGCGGTGCTCGGGTGCTGTCCGCTGCAGGCGATCGCTTTCTGGGCGGCGACGAGTTCGACAGCGCGCTCGTCGAGGTCATCCTGGATCGGCTCGTCATCCCGCGAGCCCTCGAGGACCTGTCCGGAGCGATGCTACGGCTCAAGGACCTCGCCGAGAGCGTCAAGACCGGGCTCTCCCGGCGGGAGCAAGAGGAGTTCGACGTCAATCTGACGGACCTGTTCTCCCAAGGCGGCGGTGTCAGCATGGTCATCACGCGGGAGGACTTCGAGCGGGCGATCGCCGGGGTCGTTGCGATGACCCTGAGCAGCGCCCGCGGAGTCGTCGCGGAAGCCGGGCTGGCCCCACAAGATCTCGATCGCGTGCTGCTGGTCGGCGGTTCTACCCGCGTGCCGATCATCGAGCGGAGCCTAGCCAACGCGTTCGCGGTCCCTCAGGTGCGTGCCGGAGACGCGGACATTGCCGTCGGCGCGGCGCGTCAGGGGGGACGTCTGGCGGAAGCCGACTGGAAGAGAAGCGATCCCGTCCCGGCTCCGCCTGAGTCCGGCAGCGCTCCCGCTCCACCGCCCGCCCGGCGGTCGGGGCAGCGGGCAGCGCGACCGACGCCACCGCCATCGTCCGCTTGGCTCGATATGCTCTCCGCGGGTGTGCTCGAGGCCGAGGCCCTTTGGGCCCGCGGCGATCTGATAGCGGCAATTCGCGCCTTGGAGAAGGTCCTCCTTCAGGTGTCGCAGTTTCTGGGGACGCTGTATCAGGAAGCCGGACAAGGCCTGTCGAGGGAAGGTCGTCACGGCGACGCTGTCGTCCTGCTCGAGAAGGCAGTCGAGTTCAGCCCAGAGGACATGCTCGCCCAGCGAGCATATCACCGGGCACTGAATCAGTTGGCCGTCGCCCTGTATCGCGCCCAACGATTTGCGGAAGCGGAGAAGGCGATCCAACGCGCGCTCAGAATCAACCCCAAGTGCCCCGGATGCCTTGATCTGGCCGCGAACATCAGACGCGAGATCCGCGCCGCGAGGGCGCGAACGGCCAACTTCACGTCGACACGCAAGCGAAAGAAGGGATGATGGGTCGAGCCATCGGCATCGATCTGGGCGCGACCAGGACGATCGCGGCGGTCTGGGATGAAGCTCCCCGGGTCCTCCTGAACCGGGAGAGTCAGGACTTCACCCCGTCTGCGGTCGGGACTTACAAGAAGCAGATCTGCGTGGGGCAGCTCGCCCTCGACCGGATGCTGCTGGCGCCGCGCGATACGATCCTGTCGGTGAGACGTCTCATGGGGCAGGGACTCCACGCTCCGGCGGTGGAGGAAGTCCGGAGGCGCCACATGTACGCCATCGTCGAGCCCTCCGACGGTACCGACGATGACCTGCGGGTCGTCATGGACGGGAAGCAGTACTCGCCCATCGAGATCTCGGCCATGATCCTGAAGAAGGCCAA
>VGIY01000443.1 GCA_016867695.1 Candidatus Eiseniibacteriota bacterium
GCGCTCGGCACCGAACTGCTCGCCGCCCGGGCGGGTCCGCTCGGTCACGCCGTCGGTGTAGAGCAGCAGCAGGTCGCCCGCCCCCAGGCGCGCCGCGGCGCCGTCGTAGGCGGCGTCGGCGCGGATGCCGAGCGGCAGCCCGCCGACGCTGAGCTCCTCGATCGTCCCGTCGCCGCGGGCGAGCAGCATGCTCGGATGCCCGGCGTTGCAGTAGGTGACCTCCCCGCCGCGCGGGTCGACGCGGGCGAGGCAGAAGGTGACGAAGCGCTCCGGCTTCTCCATCTCGCAGATCTGCCTGTTGATCCTCTCGACGATCCGGGCGGGGGGCTCGTCGCGCACGCCCTCCACCTTGACCAGTCCCTGCAGGTTGGCCATCAGGATCGCCCCCGGCACGCCCTTGCCGGAGACATCGCCGATGGCGAGCAGCAGCTCTCCCCGCGGCGTCAGGAAGCAGTCGTAGTAGTCGCCGCCGACCCCCTGGCAGGGGACCGAGAAGCCGGCCGCTTCCAGGGAATCGAGCTGCGGCATCCGCGTGGGCAGCAGTCTCTCCTGCAGATCGCGGGCGAGCTCCACATCGCCCCGCAGGCGCTCCTCTTCCATCGCGCGCTCGTGGAGCAGGGAGTTCTCGAGCGCCAGGCTCCCCTCCGCGGCGAGCGTCTCGGCCAGGCGGCGGTCCGCGGCGGTGAAGGACTCCCCGTAGGCGGGCCGCCCGACGAGCAGGCAGCCGCGGAACTGCTCGCCGGCACGCAGCGGGACCAGCAGATGCGCGTCGAGCGCGTCGAGCGCCGCCTGATCGGCGGGGGAGAGGTAGCCGAAGGGCAGCTCGGTGTCGAGTTCGCCCCGATCCAGCGGGCGCGCATGGCTGCGCAGGCGCTGGACGAGCGCCGCGCTCAGCGGCCAGGGGGCGAGGGCCTCGGGGGGCACGCCGCAGAGGTAGGCCGCCCGCAGCCCGCCGCCCCGGGCCGGCTCGAAGCAGGCGACCCGGCTCGCGCCGAGCGCCTCGGCGACCGACTCGCTGATCAGGCGCACCAGGGGGCCGCGCCCGAGCATCCCCCGCAGGGCGACGCCGAACTCGTAGATGAGCTCGTCTCGCGGGCGCCCCGCGCCGGCGCGGCTCTCGAGCAGGCGCTCGAGTCCCCGGTAGGTGGGGGGCAGCAGGAGCCCGACGGCGCAGAGGCTGAGGAAGGGGAGCCAGAGGGGGGATGCGGCCGCGAGGCCGGGGAGCAGCTCGCCCAGCGCCATCTGCAGGACGAAGTAGAGGCAGGCGAGCAGCGCCGCCAGCAGGCTCAGGGCGAGGCTGCGGCGCACGAGCAGGCTCAGGTCGAAGATGCCGTGGCGGACGATCGCGTAGCCGAAGCTGAGCGGGATGAGGATCACCGCCAGGACCGCCAGTCGATCGCCGGGAATGGCCAGGGCGGGTCGGACGGCGCGCACGGCGAGCATCGCGGCGATCGGCAGCGTGCCCAGGATCGTGCCCCAGAGGATGGCGCGCACCCGCCCGCGCGAGGCGCGGCTGCGGGCACGGCGATAGGCGACGGCGAAGAGCGTGATCGCGGCGCCGACGCCGGCGATCCACAGGATCGTGGCGCTCGGTCCGAGCAGGGAGGCGGGACCGAGGGGATCGGCCGCGTCGGGGGGGATGCGGGCGAGCGCCCAGAGGGCGAGCGCCAGCAGCGCCAGGCTCGGGGCGTAGAGAAGCCCCACCCTGCGGCCGCGGCGGTCGAGCCAGGGATGGCGCAACGGGAAGGCGAGGAAGAGGTGCACGAGCAGCGGCGGCACGAAGAGCGTCGCCGCCATGAGCAGCGCCTTGCGGGCGACGAGCAGCCCGGTGAGCCAGGGCACGAAGGGCGGCTGGACGAGGGCGCCCATCGCGTAGCAGATCGCCCCGAATGTGAAGGTGAGCGGGCGGGGGTTCTTCAGGAAGACGACGACGCCGATCAGGAGAGTGACGATGCCGACGCCGCCGACGGCGAAGCGCCAGAGGATGTCGCCGCGCTGCGGGGGGTCGGGCCGGTAGGGCAGCTCGCGCGTCTCCCCGCCGCGGCGGACGAGCAGCGTCGCCTCCCGCCCCGGCGCCAGCCGCTGCAGCAGCGGCAGCGCCTCGCCGCCGCGGGAGAGAGGCTCTCCGCCCACGGCCAGGATCCGGTCGCCGGGCAGGAGCCCGGCGCGCTCCGCCGCGCCGCCGGGCAGGACGACGACGACGCGCGAGTCCCGCAGCGTCATCGAGGCCCGGGGGATCTCGGCGGCCCGCTCGAGCTCCAGGATCTGGCCGGCGAGCGTGCCCGCCGCGAGCGCGGCGAAGAGCCAGCGGGCGAGGCGAAGCAGCGGGAGGCGTTCCATCGATGCCCTCGCGAGTGCGGTCCGCCTCTCCCAGGCTATGGGGCGCGACAGGCTGCGTCAAGGCGCGCCGGCGTGGGGGTGTGCCGGCGGGGGCCGTCCCGCGCGGCTGGGCAAATCCTTCCCGGAGGCGGCAAGAAAGGGCGCCGGCGGGCGCCCCCCGG
>VGIY01000444.1 GCA_016867695.1 Candidatus Eiseniibacteriota bacterium
GTCGTCCGAGCATTCCAGATAGACCCGCTCGATCGCGGCTGCGGTCTCGCGGCGAGAAGTATCGTGGACAGCGGGATCATCCGGTGCCCAGAGAGACCGACCAACGCTCTCCGCGATGCGCAGGGCGTCCTCGCCCAGGCCGGGAGCGGCCTGCGAGGGGAGGTACATCGAGATCGCGATTCCGCCTGCCGTCATTCGAACATCTCCAGGGCTGCTTCAGTCAGGCTGGCAAAGAAGACCCTGTTCTTGAGGTCATGAAGCTCCTCGAGAACGGCGTCGAGTCCATCCCCGGCAGTCGGATATGCGCCCGAAGCCACGGCGTCGATGTCCAGCAGGACGATTCGGCGAAGCGGCGCCGAACTCGGCTCGATGGCGTGATGGATGGTCGCCTGGAAGCCCGACGCCGGGTCTTCGACCACGACGCGCTTGAGGTAGTGCTTGAGCGGACGCCCGACGCGATCGGGTGCTACCGGCGGGTCGGTCAGATAGTGACCCATGTCCGCATCCGCCGGAATCTCGAAGTGGTTGATGTAGCGCACGGCTGCGCGGGTGACCGACTCCGGGGACGCGCACTCCCGGTAGAGCTCCCAGAGACGCCGCGCCTCCTGGAGGACCTGCGTCCAGCTCGTGTAGGGATGCAGCCGATTGTGCGTGAACCCATCCAGACGGAATTGGGCGACTTGCTTGCCGTCCGCGGAGCGAAGGAGGAGCCCCAAGAGCCCTTTGTCCTCGGTGACGTGAGAGATCTGACCGCCCGAGAGCCGAATGCTGCCCTCGAACCGCCGCAGAGGCTCTATCTGGGGGTAGTCGTTGGCGATGCGAGGCGGAAGTCCGGCGAAGATCTGTGCATCAGGGTCGGCTGGCAGCCGCACCCGGAGGTCCACTAGGGCCTCGGTGATCGGCGCGTTGGGGAGGTGCCGCGGTCGAGCCATACCTGCCGTCCTCCGCGTCGGCCGAGTGTCCGCATCTAGGCGCATGCCCACGTCCATAGCCTATCGTATGCCACAGACGCGAGGCCCTCAAGGTTCCCAGATGTCGAGCCCTCCTCGGCCCGCACGGTCCGCCGGATCCGGTGGGGCTCGGCTCGGGAGGGCCAGCAAGCGCGGGTCTGCTGCGCGTGCCTTGATCCTACCCGGCTGCCGTGTTGAAATCACCCGCCATGAGGACCGTTACCCTGCATGTGGAGATCTCATGAGCGACGCGGCTGACGGTCTCCACTCGTCCGGCCGTGTGAGGCATCGCGGCCTGGCCGCCGGCCGCTGGTGGGAGCTGACGGTCTGCGAGCAGATGGGTCACGTGGGCAGCGAGGTCGGCCGCGCGCTGGATTGGTGGGAGCGCAACCCCAAGATCGCACAAGGCGCCCTGGAGCGCGCACTCGAGCTTCTCGATCTCACCCTCGACGATCCGCGCCATCGCCGCTCCGTCGCCCGCTTGCGGGAGATCGCCCGGGCGCGGGAGGTGCTGCTGGACTTCCTCGTCGGGGAGAACGAGTACGGCTCCACCGGTCCCGGGCTGCGGCGCTACTTCGATGTCTTCGCCAGGGCCGCCGCGCGGGGTAAGTGAGCTGGGGTAACTGCATTGTTCCAAGGCGGTTCGGTCTCTTGGGCCCGAGTCTCCGAGGACCGGTGAACCCTTCTTGTGCCAGGTACGGTATTTCTCCTGAATTGCTTGACAGGCAATTTAGAAGAAATACCATGCAGGCATGAAGAGACGCTTGGGACAACGCGAGGCCCAGTTCCTGGCCTATCTGCAGCTGCGCCGCAAGCGGGCGGTTCGCACCGAGGAGGCTGCCGAGGCCCTCGGGCTCAGCCGCGAGCAGGCGCGTGAGCTGCTGAGCCGGCTGTCGCGGTCGCGCCTCGTCGCCAGGGTGCGGCCCGGTCTCTACCTGGCCCCCGCGCGCTTGCCGCTCGGCGGGGCATGGACGCCCGATGAGATCATGGCGCTCAATGCGCTCATGCGGGACCGCGGGGCCCGGTACCAGATCTGCGGTCCGAACGCCTTCAATCGCTACGGCCTCGTCGACCAGGTGCCGGCTCGCATCTATGCCTACAATGACCGGATCTCGGGCCGGCGCACGATCGGCTCTGTGGAGCTGACGCTGATCAGGGTCGCGCCCGCTCGGCTCGGCGCCACCGAATCGGCGAGGACCGCTGAGGGCGAGACGGCGGTCTACTCGTCCCGCGCGCGCACCCTGATCGATGCGGTCTATGACTGGTCGCGCTTCGACAGCCTGCCGCGGGCGTACGGGTGGATACGGGACGAGCTCGATGCGGGGCGGGTGGATGTCGCGAGTCTGATCCGCTTGGCGCTGCGCTATGGAGATGTCGGGACGATCCGCCGGATCGGCGTCCTGCTCGAACGGAGGGGGGCGGAGGAGGTGGCGCTGCGCCGGCTCGAGCGCCGACTCGCGGCGACATCCAGTCTGATTCCCTGGGTTCCCGGGCTGCCGAAGCGCGGGAAGGCGGATCTTCGCTGGGGAGTTGTGCTCAATGGCCCCGCAT
>VGIY01000445.1 GCA_016867695.1 Candidatus Eiseniibacteriota bacterium
CTCGCTCGAATCCCGGAGGGGACGATTCACATACAAGACGGAAGGCCCGGGGGCCGCCTTCGGCGGCGGTGTTCAGGCGATGCTGGGCGCCAGGGTCTCGCTGCACGGTTCCTGGCGCATCGAGCGCGTCTACTGGAAAGAGGCGAGCGCCACCTACATCGCGCCGGGCGGAGGCACGACGACCATCACCGTCCCGATCGACGAATCGGGATGGGCGAACAAGTTCACGCTGGGGCTCGGCGTCTGGCTGTGAGCGATCCGCCAAGGGCAGTCGGGACGCGGCGGCACGCGCTCCACGGCCACGCCGCGCGGCGTCGGGGCTCCGCCGGAGGGAAGCCGGAGACGGACAACGACCAAGGAGGAATCATGGCGAGTTTCAAGCACTCCGCCCTCTTCGCTCTGCTTCTGTCCCTGAGCGCCGGCCTGCCGGCCTGCGGCTCCAAGGACAAGGGCGAACCCGACCCCGTGCCCCCCACCGACATCACCCTGGCGGTCGATCGATCCTCACTCTGGGCGGGCGAGGAGACGCTCATCACGGCGAGCTTCTCCACCGGCAGCGCGGAGGCCCCGACCTGCCACTGGTACGTGGATGACGAGCTCGGCGGCAGCGAGACACTGGGTACGATCACCCAGGACAACCCCGCGCTCTACGCCTCCCCCCCGGTCGCTCCCGCCGGCGGGCAGGTGGAGGTCAAGGCCGTCCGGACTCAGGATGCCTCGGCGACGGGGACGGCCACGTTGGCGGTCCGGACGCCGGAAGTGAGGCTCCTGCTGCCCAGGACGCAGGTCCAGCTCGAGGACACGCTGGCGATCGAGGCCTCCCTGGCGGCGGCTCCCAGGGGGACCGTCGAGTTCGAGTGGCTGGTCGACGATGTCCTCGGCGGAAGCGCGGCCGTGGGCACGATCACCCAAGGCAATCCCGCCACCTACACCGCGCCCGCGTCGGTCCCCCCGGGCGGAGGAGCCCAGATCAAGGCCCGGTGGACCGTCCGGCCGGAGATGTACCACGCCAGCGCCGAGCTCGAGATCCTCTTCACGATCAAGCACGTGGATGCGGCAGCGGGGCAGGACGAGCCGAGCAGGGGGCGCCGCGGCCTTCCCTTCCGCACGATCGGCTACGCCGTCGAACGGGCGGCCACGGGAGACACGATCCTCGTGGCGCCGGGCGTCTACGGCCCCGCTATCGGGGAGAAGAGCTCGATCTCTGTCTGGGCGCGAAAGACGGTCAGGGGCGTCGATCGTGACGCCTGCATCATCGAGGCCGACCCGAGCCCGTCCTCCCCCCTGCGGTCGATCTTCTATCTGGGCGGTGAGGCCGTGGTCGAGAACCTCACCATCCGCAATCCCGAGTATCCCAGCAGCCAGATGCAGCACGGCGTCGCCATCCAGGGACATGCGACGGTCCGCCGGGTCGTTCTCCGCGAGCCCTACATCCTGTCGGCGGTCCGGGTCATGAATCCGGATGTGCAGGCGCACATCGAGGACTGCGATCTGGTCAACACGCTGGCTCCCGGAGAAGAACGGGGCATGGAGCTGACCGGCGAGTCGCGGGCCACGCTGCGCAACACCCGGATTCACGGATGGGGCTACGGCCTGTTCATCAACGGCCCCCGCGGGCATCGGATCGAGGGGTGCAGCTTCAGGGACAACCTCTACGGCGTGCTCACCTTCACCTCCGATGCGAATCCCGACCTGGGGGGAGGCGCGGAGGGCAGCCCGGGCGGGAACACCTTCCAGAACAACGAGATCGGCATCTACAACCATTCGGCCGAGCCCGTCTACGCCCGCGAAAACACCTGGAGCGCGACGCCGCCGGTCGAGTGCGGGGAGGAAGGCGACGCGCCCTGCGACTTCTACAACCCCAGCGGCGGCACGATCGTCTGGAACTAGGCGGGCGGGGCGCGACCCATGGCCGGCGGGTCGCGCCTTCCTGCAGCCCCGGCGCGTCCCTGTCCCGGCCCGCTCAGGTGTCCGTTCAGCTCGTCCCCGGGCCGCATTCCTCGCCGCGCGACTCCGCCTCCAGTCGCGCCAGCGCCCGCGCGTGTCCGGGCCGGATGAGGAGGCCGGCGATCGCCAGGGCGATCAGCGCGGCGAGCGGCAGGCTCGCCTCGAGCCCGAACTCGCCGCCGGTCAGCGCCGGCGATCCCTCCGCCGCCGTCGCCAGCAGACCCGGCCAGCGAACGCCGCTGACCGGCTGGGCGAGGACGAAACCCATGAGGAAGTTCCAGGCGGCGTGGAAGCCGATCGCCGCCCAGAGCGTTCCGCGCAGGCGGATCAGCCCGAGCAGCAGCCCGACGAGCGCCGTGTTGGCCAGGGCGGCGGGCGTGACGCCGGGGTTGAGGCCGTGCAGCAGGCCGAAGATCACCGAGGAACCGACCAGCGCGGCCGCCGCCCCGCGCCACCTGGCGAGCGCGTGCAACAGGTAGCCGCGGCAGGCGACCTCCTCGGCGCCGCTCTGCAGCAGGACGATCGCCAGCGTCGCCGCGCCCCATCCGAGC
>VGIY01000446.1 GCA_016867695.1 Candidatus Eiseniibacteriota bacterium
CTTCCGCCATCGCCCCCAGGTGCGCCTTGGCGCGCTCGACCTGGAGGAACTCGCGGTAGGTGGCGCAGCGCAGGGCCAGCTCCTCGTGCGGCCCCGAGTCGATCAGCCGCCCGCGCTCGAGTACCAGGATCGTGTCGGCGCGGCGGATCGTCGCCAGCCGGTGCGAGACGATGAAGCAGGTCCGCCCGGAGAACTCCTGCTCCAGCCGCGCCCAGAAGCGGTCCTCGTTGCGGGCGTCGAGCGCCGCCGTGCAGTCGTCGAGGAGCAGGACTTCGGGCGCTCCCGCCAGCGCCCGGGCAATCGCGATGCGCTGCTTCTGGCCCCCCGAAACGAGCCCCCCCTTCTGGCCCACGGAGGTCTCCAGCCCTTCGGGAAGCAGGCGCAGGTCCTCGTCCATCTGCGCCACCGACAGGCAGGACCGCGCCCACTGCTCCTCGCCGACGCCCTCGCGGGGCGAGGAGCGACCGAAGAGGACGTTCTCCCGGATCGGCTGCGAGAAGAGAGCCCCCTCCTGCGGCACGTAGCCGATCAGGCGCCGGTAGTCCGCGGGATCCCACACCCCCAGTGTCCGCCCGTTGACGAGCACCTCGCCCTCCTGGGGAACGAGGATCCCGGCCACGAGCTTGAGCAGGGTCGACTTCCCGCTCGCCACCGGCCCGACGACGGCCACCTTGGCGCCCGCCGGCACGCGCAGGGAGACGCCCTCGAGCACGCGGCGGGAAGCGTCGTAGCCGAAACCGACGCCCGCGAGCGAGATCTCCTCGATCCCGCCCAGCCGCTCCCGTCCCGCCGGCGCCGCCGGCGCGGGGAAGCCGCGGACCTCCTCGACACGGTCGATCGAGACGAAGGCCTGCTGCCCGGCCATGAAGAGGAAGGGGATGTCCATCATCGGATGGGTCAGCATGTCCAGGTAGACGTAGAAGGCGTAGAGCGTGCCGATCGTCGTCTCTCCCCGAATGACCATGTAGCCGCCGATCGCCAGGACGATCATCTGCCCGGCGCGGCTGGCCACCGTGTCGAGCGAGTGAACCAGCGTCTGCAGCCGGACCAGTCCGGTGAAGATGTTCACGCGCTCGTCCATCAGCGCGCCCAGGCGGCGGCGCTGCCCCTCCTCGGCGCGGAAGGCCTTGACGATGCGGATCCCGGAGAAGGCCGCCTCCAGCAGGTCGTTCGTCCGCGAGATCACCTGCTGCGACGCGCGCATGAAGTGGCGCAGCCGGTGGCGCAGGCTGTAGAAGACCCACATCATGATCGGCAGCGGCACGACCGCGATGGCCATCAGGCGCCAATTGATGGCCACCATCACCGCCAGGCAGAAGATCATCTTCGAGCCCGACTCGATCGCCCGGAAGATCCCCGAGCAGCCGAACCAGGCGATCTTGGGGAACTCGGCCACGTCGTCGGTCAGGCGGGTGACGACGTCGCCGGTGCGGAACCTCGTGGCGAACCGGTAGTCCTTGTTCAGCAGCTCGCCGAAGACGTCCTCGCGAACGCCGATCTCCAGCTTGAGGTTCATCCGCGCGCGCGCGGCCGGGTAGAGGCCGGCGACGAAGCGCCCGAGCAGGATCGCGCCCAGGACGAGCAGCACGCGCAGGATCATGTCGCCGCGTTGGTCGAGCCCGAGCGCCTCGCCGGGCGCCTCCAGCGTCCAGAGCCGGTCGATGATCCAGCGGAAGACGAGCGGATAGGCGACGGCGACGGCGGTCGAGACCACGGTGAAGAAGGCGAGGAAGACGAGCTGCGAGCGGTGGCCGCGCCAGTAGCGCCAGAGCCAGGCGGCCCGCGCGCGCACGCCCCCGACCCCCGTCGGCGGCGCCGCCTGCGTCCTCTGCTCCGCGCCGGCCATCGCTACGCCGTCACCTGCGCGGCGAACTGCAGGTCGAAGAGGTCGCGGTAGATCCCGCCGCGCTCGTAGAGCTCGGCGTGGGAGCCCTGCTCGACCAGCCGGCCCTGGTGCATGACCAGGATCCGGTCGGCGCCGGTCACCGTCGCCAGCCGGTGGGCGACGATGACCGAGGTGCGGCCCTCGAGCAGCGCCCCCAGCGCCCGCTGCAGCCGGCTCTCGGTGACCGGGTCGACCGCCGAGGTCGCCTCGTCGAGCACGAGGATGTCGGGGTTCTCGACCACCGCTCGGGCGAAGCAGAGCAGTTGGCGCTCGCCCATCGAGAGGTTCCCGCCCCCCTCGGCCAGCTCGGTGGCGTAGCCCGCGGGCAGCCGCTGGAGCAGCTCCTCGCCCTGGACGATGCGCAGCGCCCGGGACAGCGCCTCGTCGGGGATGTCGTCGCGCAGGACCTTCAGGTTCTCCCCCAGCGTCCCGGGGAAGAGGTGGATGTCCTGCAGCACGAGCCCGATCCTGGCCCGCCAGGCCTGCTGGCGGTAGTCGCGGATGTCGACGCCGTCCAGCGTGATCCGCCCCTCCGTCGGCTCGTAGAAGCGCAGGAGCAGGTTGGTCACCGTGGTCTTGCCCCCGCCCGACAGGCCGACCAGCGCG
>VGIY01000447.1 GCA_016867695.1 Candidatus Eiseniibacteriota bacterium
GCGGTGCGGCGCCCAGACCGAGGGCTACGCCCTGCGGGTGACCGACCTCGACAGCGGAGCGGCCGACACGAGCGACGCCGCGTTCTCCATCGGCCCGGGCTGCCTGCTGCAGTTGACCTCCCCCGCCGGCGGCGAGGTCTGGCGCGCGGGCGAGACGCGGACGATCACCTGGGAGTTCGCCGGGGCCTGCGCCCGCTCGGTCAGGCTGGAGCTGTGGCGCGCCGGCGGCGTCTGCGACACGCTGGCCGAAGTCGCCGACAACAACGGCCGCTTCGTCTGGGAGGTCGCCGCCTGCCGGGGGGGGGGCTCCGACTACCGCGTGCGCGTCGTCGATCCCGGCAGCGGCCACTTCGGCGAGAGCGCGGGCCCCTTCACCGTCGAGACGGCCTGCCGGCCGACCTTGATCGTCCCCGACGGCAGCGAGGATCTCTGCCGGGGCGACAAGTACACCGTCCGCTGGGAGGCCTCCGCGGCCTGCGGCAAGGATGCGCGCCTCGAACTGCTCCGCGACGGTGTGCTCTGCGGCCTGATCGCCTCGGCCACCGCCAACGACGGGGAGTTCTCTTGGGAGGTCGAGCCCTGCGGCGGCCCGGGAGGAGGCTACAGCGTCCGGGTGATCGACGCGGACAGCGGCGCCGCCGACACGAGCGCCGCCCGCTTCGCCATCCTCTCCGGATGCGTAATCTCCCTCCAGCAGCCCAACGGCGGGGAGACCTTCTGCGCCGGCCAGGCGGTCTACTTTCTCTGGAACGGCGCGCACCCCTGCTGCGGGGCGGCGGTGCGCATCGAGCTGCTGCGGGGCGAGGAGGTCTGCGCCGTCGTCGCCCCCGCCACGGCCAACAGCGGCGAGTACGTCTGGAACGCCGCGCCCTGCGACGCCGAGGGGGGAAGCTACCGCGTGCGCGTCGTCGACCTCGACAGCGGCGCCGCCGATCTGAGCGACGGCCCGGTGACGCTGCTGCCCCCCTGCAGTCTGGCGGTCACCGCGCCGGCGGCGGGGACCGACCTCTGCGACGGGCAGACGGTGCAGATCGCCTGGACGCGTTCGTCCTGCTGCGGCGACCGGTTCAAGATCGATCTGGTCCGCAACGGCGAGATCTGCCGGACGATCGCCGACGCGGCGCCGGCCGGGCCCGGCTCGTACGCCTGGACGGCCGGCCGGTGGGAGGGGCACGAGAGCGGCTACCAGATCCGGATCACCGACCTGGGAAGCTGGCGCTACGCGGAGACGCCCGGCGCATTCGGGATCCGCTCCTGCACGCGCGGGGAGTGACGCCCGCGCGGGATCTCCTGGAATCGATGCGGCGGCGGCCCCGGCCCGCGCGGGCCTTGCCGGGCGGCGCCGCGCATCCCCCGGCAGGATCTCAGCACGCCAGCCCCCGGCGCCGCTCCCAGAGCAGGGCGCAGACTTCTTCCAGATGCGCGCCCAGGACGGCCGGCTTGTCGGTCTTCTCCGGCATGTTCTCGAAGACGGCGTAGGGCACGCGCCGCTCTCCGACGCGCAGGTACTCGGGATCGGGCGCGCTGAAGCTCTCCCAGTCCGACTCCTTGTAGAGGAACTCGATCTTCTTGTCCTCCAGCGAGTGCTCGAGAATGCTGTCGGGCTTGTCGGGATTGCGGCGCCGGCGGTTCTTGCGCAGCGACTCCTCCCAGGTGACCGAGATGTAGATCGTGTTCGCGCGCTCGAGCACATCCTTGGAGAGGTAGCGGTAAGCCTCGGCGAAGCCGCCGTGCTGCGAGCCGCGGGCGAACTCGAAGACGGCGGTCGTCGTCTCGTGATACGCGGGATCGCGCAGGCGCTTGCCGTAGTTCATGCAGAGCCGCTCGATCAGGTAGTGCCAGAAGAACTGCTCCTTGAAGACATAGCCGGGGCGCACCTCGCCCTCGTACTCGTAGGTCGCGTTCGAGATCAGCCGCGCCTTCCCGTGACTCTCCCAGATGTCGTCGTCCTCGAAGCGCTCCCAGAGGATCGGGAAGTCGTCGAACTCCTCGAACTCCCCGATGTGGAAGCGGCGGATCCGCTCGGCGAGCGGCACCTTCTTGAGATAGTCGATGATCTCGGACTTTCCCGACGCCGGGCGTCCGTTGAGGATGACGATGTCGAAGATCTGCCGGCTCATGCGTGCACCTCGTCCGCCCCGAGGGCGGGGACGGGAACCCCCCGAGGATGCCCCCATGAGACCTGAAGCGGGGCTCCGGAAGGGCACAGGGACCGAACGGCGGAACCGGCGCGCAGTTTAGGGATCCCGGCCCGCTCCCGCAACGACCGGCGACGGCCATGGATGCCGGGGACGACCCCGCCGACCCTGGCCGCGGCACGCCCGGGGCATTGCCGTTTCGGTTCTGGAACGTGGGGATGAGCGCGAATAATATTCGGCCGCGATATCTCAGATGTGAATTCCTGGCTGTTTCCCGTTGAATCTCCGAATGCGATTGCGCACAATCCCGGCATGGACCAGACCGATCTCCGGATCCTCGCCGCGCTCCAG
>VGIY01000448.1 GCA_016867695.1 Candidatus Eiseniibacteriota bacterium
CTGCAGCCCGACGTGGGCGTCGCCCATCTCGCCCTCGATCTCGGCCCGGGGCACGAGGGCGGCGACCGAGTCGACGACGATCAGGTCGACGGCGCCGCTGCGCACGAGCTGGTCGGCGATCTCGAGCGCCTCCTCGCCCGTGTCCGGCTGGGAGACATGCAGGTTCTCGATGTCGACGCCGATCAGCTTGGCGTAGCTCGGCTGGAGCGCGTGCTCGGCGTCGATGAAGACGGCGGTCCCACCCCGCTTCTGGCTCTGGGCGATGATGCTCAGGGTCAGCGTCGTCTTGCCCGAGGACTCGGGACCGAAGATCTCGATCACCCGCCCGCGGGGGATGCCCCCCACGCCGAGGGCCTGATCGAGCCCCAGCGATCCGGTCGGGATGGCGTCCCGCTGGACGGCTGCCGCGCCGCCCCCGAGCTTGACGATCGATCCCTTGCCGAACTGCTTCTCGATCTGGGCGATCGCCAGATCGAGCGCCTTCGCCCGCTCCTTGGCCACTTCGCTGCTCATGGCTGCTCTCCTTCCTGCTCCGTTCCGTTGTCGGACGGCGCCTGGTCGCGCGCGGTGGCCGTCTCGAGCGGGGTATGCTCCGCCCCCGCCGGCGTCAGCCTGCTCTTGAACAAGACGATCGTGCGGATGCTAAAAGCGGCCGCCGGGATTGTCAAACGATCGCTGGCCGCGCTCCAGTCGACGCGCCGATCCCGCCGCACGCGGCCGAGAGTGACGTGGGCGGCGAAGGGCTTGTCGGCGCGGCCGAACCCCTCCCTCCGCAGGCCCTCGTCGATCCTCGCCGCCAGCGCCCGCAGGGCGCCCCGCGGATCGGCGAGCCCGAGCCAGATCACCTGCGGGCGCCGGGGGGAAGGGAACGCCCCCAACTCCGTCCAGCCGCTGGCGACCGGGGCGAACGCCCCGTCGAGGGAGCGAGCCCACGCGCGGGCGCGGGCCAGCGCCGGCGGGTCGAGATCGCCGAAGAAGCGCAGCGTGGCGTGCAGGTTCCCGGGCGGCACGCACTTGACCGCGTCCGCCCAGGGGCGCGCGCGCAGTTCGCGCAGGACCGCCCGGGCCGGGTCGAGCGCCGCCGGTGGGAGCACGAGCGCCACGAAGGCGCGCGTCGTCTCGCCCATCGCCCCTCCCCTTTCCGGCCGCTCAGCCGGCGGGCGGCCCGGCGCCCGGATCTTCAGGTGCCTCCGCCCGTGGCCCTCCCTCCACGCGGCTCTCCAGCCCCGGCGTTCCCGCCAGGTCCAGGCGCCCGATCGCATGCAGGCGTAGCAGGTCGAGGGCCGTGGTCGTCGCCCGGTCCTGGACGAGTACGCGGCCTCCGCCTCCCGCGCGCCGGTAGCAGCGGACTCCCGCGGAATCGGCGAGACCGAACCAGACCAGGCCGACCGGCTTAGACTCGCTGCCCCCCCCCGGGCCGGCGATCCCCGTCGTCGCCACGGCGACGCTGGCCCCGTAGGCGCGCCGCGCCCCCTCGGCCATGCCGGCGGCCGTCTGCGCGCTGACCGCTCCGTGGGCCGCCAGCGTCGAGGGCGGGACGCCCAGGAGCGCCGTCTTGGCCCGGTCGGCGTAGGCGACCAGGTCGCCGAGGAAGACGGCCGAGCTGCCCGGGACTCGCGTCAGCGCCTGGCCTACCGCTCCGCCGGTTAGCGACTCGGCCACGGCCAGCGTCCGCCCGGCCCGGCGGAAGAGGTCGACGACGACGCCCGCCAGGCTCGCCTCCCCCAGCGCGTAGACGCGGGCGCCGAGCGCGGCCCGCGCGCGATCGAGAACCGCCTCGAGCGCGGCGCGACCCGCGGCTCCCCCGGCGACCGAGAAGTGCAGGTCGACCCGGCCAGCCGCGGGCAGGTAGGCGGCGCGCACGCCTCCGTCGAGCAGCGGCTCGATCCGCTGCGCGAGCTCGTTCTCGGAGACGCCGGCGGTGCGCAGCCGCGCGGCGAGGATCGGGCTCGGCTCGCGCGAGGCCTCCTCCGCCAGGCGGGGGAGGACCTCGGCGCGCATCATCGCCTCCGCCTCCACGGGCACGCCGGGGAGCGCGAAGAGCAGGCCGCCGCCGCCGCGCGCCAGGAACCCGGGAGCGACGCCGGCCTCGTTGGGCAGCGGCTCGGCGCCCGCGGGGAGGTCGGCCATGCGCCGGGCGTGCTCGGGCAGCGCGCCGCCGCGCGCGCGCAGCCGCGCGGCGAGGGACTCGGCGAGCGCCTCGTCGCGCTCGACGGCGACGCCCAGCGCGCGGGCGGCGGCCTCGCGCGTGCGGTCGTCGGGCGTCGCGCCGAGCCCGCCGGTGGCGATCACCCAGGCCCCGCGGGCGAGCGCGGCGGAGATCGCCGCGGCGATCTCCTCGGGCTCGTCGGGCAGCGTGAGATGCTCGGCCACGGGATAGCCGGCCGCCGCGCAGAGGCGGGCGATGCCGGCGAAGTTGCGATCGAGGACCTCGCCGCGCAGGATCTCGCCGCCGATCGTGATCACCTCGATGCG
>VGIY01000449.1 GCA_016867695.1 Candidatus Eiseniibacteriota bacterium
GACACGAACAGCATCGCCGTGTCTCTCGGCCAGGGCGACGGCACGTTCGGCCCGCCGGCCGTCTTCCCCGCCGGCGCCTTCCCCTGGGCGATCGCCATGGGGGACCTGGGCGGGGACTCCCGCCTCGACGTGATCGTCTCGATCCCCAGCCCTCCTTCGCTGGGCATCCTGATGGGCAACGGGGATGGGACCTTCGCCGCCCCGAGCTATGTCTCCCTGTCCCAGTACCCGCAGCACCTCACGCTCGTGCGTCTCGACGGCGACGCCGACCTCGACCTGATCGCCGTCCATCCGGGGGCCGACAGCTTCTCGGTGCTCCTCGGCAACGGGGACGGCACGTTCCTCGCGCCGATGCCCCACGGCGTCGGCGCCTACCCCGCGCGCGCCGCGCTGGGGGACATCGATCACGACGGCGATCTCGACATCGCCGTCTCCAACGCCGACGGGGGCAGCGTCGCCGTCCTGATCGGCAGCGCCTACGGCACGTTTCATCCCCCGAGCTACTACGCCGTCGGCTCGTGGCCGCAGGAGGTCCTCTTCGCCGACTTCGACCAGGACGGCCACCTGGATCTATGCGTGGCCGACTACTACGGCGGGACCATCTCGCTGCTCCGCGGCCTCGGCGACGGCGCCCTCCAGCCGGCCGAGCACTACGACGCCGGCGCCTACCCGCGCTCGCTCGCGGCTGGCGACTTCGACGGCGACACGGATCTCGACCTCTTCGTCGGCAACGCCGAGGACGACTACTCCTCGGTGCTGATCAATCTCACCGCCAGCCCGGGCGCGGGGCCGCATCCCGGCGCGCGCGGCGGTTCGACGCTGCGGCTGCGCGCCACGAACCCGTCCGTCGCCGCGCCCGTCATCCGCTTCGCGCTCGAGGCGCCGGACGAGGTCAGCCTGACCATCTTCGATCACACCGGCCGGATCGTCGATCGGCTCTGGGAGGGCCGCCTGGGGGCCGGGGAGCACGCCTTCCGCTGGGACGCGCGCCCCTCCGCCCGGTCGGGATGCCCGGGGAGCGCCGCGCGGACGGGCTGTCCGGGGAGCGCCTCGCGGATCGTCCGGCCGGAGGGTGGAAGCCCGGAGCGCGGTCTCGCGGCGGGCGCCTACTTCTGCAGGCTCGTCGCCGGCGGAAGGAGCGCCGCGAGCCGGATCGTGATCGTGCCGTAGCCGGACGCTCCCGCTCAGTCCCCCGGCATCACGCGGATCGAGGCGCTCGCGCCCTCGTGCTCGAGGCGCGCGAAGCGGGCGCCGCGCGCCATGGATCCGTCCGCCGCCCAGGGAACGGCGTGAGGCCCCGCCTCCCGCGCGCCATCGACCAGCGTCCGCAGCCGGCGCCCCTCGGCGTCGAACACGCTCACCCTCACGCGGCCCGGCGCGGGCAGCGTGTAGCGGAGCATGGCGCCGGGAGCGGCGGGGCTGGGGCACACGCGCAGGTCGAAGGGATCGGCCGCGGCGCGCGCGTCCCTCGGGAGAGCCGGTCCGCCCGGAGCCTCCGGCGGCGCGGGATCCCCGTCCGGCGCCTCCGCTCCCGCACCGCCCAGGCCCGGATCGGGCACGGACGAGTAGCCGCCGAACCTGACCAGGAAGACATCGAAGGTGCCCGCGCTGACCAGCGGCTCGCCGTCGAAGTCGATCGTGCCGAAGAAGTGGCCGGCGCAGACGGGATCGCCGGAGGGGCCGAAGGCCACCGCCTGGCCGAGCTGGGGATAGGCATCGCCCGCCGACTGGCTCGTGACGTGCGCGCCGGTCTCGTCGTAGGTGGCCAGGAAGAAGTCGAAGTCGCCCGCGCCGATCAGCGGGCCGCCGCCGAAGTCGGCGTCCCCTTCGAAGAAGCCGGTCACCGCGAAGGCGCCCGCGGGCGTGCCGGCAACGGCGGCGGGATGATCGAAGCCCTCTCCGCCCCATCGCCGGCTCCAGAGGTGCACGCCGCCGGCCGAGTACTTCGCCAGGCAGATGTCGGTCTCGCCGGCGCTCGCCAGCGGGCCGCCGCCCAGGTCGATCGCGCCCTCGAACTGGCCGAGCACGAGCACCGAACCGCCGGCGTCGTCGACGTGTAGCCCGACGCCGACCTGCGCGCCGGCGTCGCCAGCGAGGCGGCTCCACTCGTGGACACCGGTGCTGTTGAACCTGGCCACGAAGAGGTCGTCGCCCCCCGCGCTCGCCAGCGGGCCGCCGCCGAAGTCGATCGTCCCTTGCGCGCTCCCGGCGATGGTCACCGACTCGCCGGAGGCGGCATCGATGGCCCGGCCCGCCTGATGGGCCGCGTCGCCGAAGCGCCGGCTCCGGAGGTGGGCGCCGCTCGGCCCGTCGAGCTCGGCGATCCAGACATCGGCGCTGCCGGCGCTCGTCAAGGAGCCCCCGCCGAAGTCGATCTGGCCGAAGAAGTGGCCCACCAGACAGACCGCGCCCCGCGCGCCGATGCTGACGCCGCTGCAGACGTCG
>VGIY01000450.1 GCA_016867695.1 Candidatus Eiseniibacteriota bacterium
GACCTCCTTCACGAGTTGTGCGACTTGGCCGGCGACCGGTCGCTGACCAACCTGACCGCCGCCGCCGCCGGCCGGCTGAGCCGGAGGCATCCGACGAGCGCGCGACGGGCCCAGTGGATCGGCGCGCTCGTCCAGGCCGGGCGGACCGCCGAGGCCATGCAGGCGCTCGCCGGGTGGAGCCCCGACGGCGCCGAGGCGGAGGCCGTCTACCTGGAGGCGTTGCAGCAGGCGGCCCGCGCCGGGTTGTCCGTGCAGGGCGAGGCGGCGGCGCACTGCATCCCCCGCCTGAAGCGCCCCGGCCTGGACGGCTCGATCCGCGACGACCTTCTCGAGACCCTGAGGATCTCGGGGGCGATCGGGGCCGCGGTCCCCGCGCTGCAGGCGCTGGTCGCGCGGGACGGCGGCGTGTGGGAGGAGGCCTACGAGGACGCCCTGCGCGCCGCCGGCCTCCGCGCCCCGCTCGCCGCCCTGCTGGCGGAACGGACCCGGCGGCCGGGTCTCCCGGACGACGCGCGCCGGAGCCTGGCCTACGATCTCCTCGACCTCGGCGACAAGCAGGCCGCCATCGACACGTTCCTCCGCCTCGCGGAGAACGCGCCCCCGGACGATCCCGACGTCGTGGAACTGCGGTACCTCTGGGGCCCGCGGCCCGACGCGGCTCCGCTGGACTGGATGGAACGCCGGGCGCGCTCGGCGGCGACGCCCGACGTACAGGCCGCGTGGCTGCGCATGCTCCTGGATTCCGGCGGAGGGGACCGCGTGGCCGCGTGGATCGAGGGGCGCGGTCCGGCCGGCGCGCCGGTCGCACTTCCGGTGCTGTCGGCCTGCCTGGATGCGGTGCTGGAGACGGGCGACGCCCGCCAGATCGACGCGGCCGTCGGACAAGTGGCCGGTCCCGGCAGCCCGCCGGAGGTCCTTCGGTACTGCGCGGCGATCGCATCGGAGGCCGGACTGGACGAGCGCGCCGGGCAGCTCTACGCGCGGCTCCTGTCCCTCGTGCCCGAGGACGGCGGCGCCGCGCGCGAACTGGGGTTGCTGGCCTTCCGGAGGGACGCGGACGCCGAGGCGCGCCGCTTCTTCGCGCGGTACCCGGACGCGGCCGTTGACGCGGAGGTCCTCTACTGCCTCGGCGTCCTCGCGGCGAGGAGTGATTCCCCCGGGATCGCCCGGGAGCACTTCGACAACGCCCTGCGGCTGCTCGGCGCGGGCCCGACGGACTCGTTCGAGAGGCGGCTGCTTCGGGCCCGCGTGCTCCGCGAGACCGGGAACCGCGCCGCGGCCGTTGCGGAACTCGCCGCCCTGGCGGCCGATCATCCCGAGTCGGTGACCGTGCGGACGGAGCAGGAGGAGATGATCCGTGGACCTTCCACGCCCGGCCCGTAGATGGATCATGACCGCCACGGTGGCGGCGGCGGCCGCGATGGCGCGGCCCGCGCCGGCGGATGTCGTCGCGTCCCGCGCCGAGGCCGACGCGACGGGCGCATGGCTGACGCTGACATGGCCGCGGCCGGTCACCTGCCGGTCCACCGAGCGCCCGCGCGAACTGCTGCTGGAATTCGACCGGCCCCTCGTCCTCGGCGACATCGACGCCCTCCCCCGGCAAATGCACCCGTGGGTCCGGACGGCGGTCCAGGGCTACGACACCCTGCTGCTGGGCACCGCGCAGGATTGCCGGTTCGACGTGACCGCAACGGGGACCACCCTGCGCGTCCGGGTCCGGCCGTTGCCCACGGCGGGCATGGAGACAGCCGTCGCCGGGTCGCCCGACATCGACGCCGAGGTTCGGGTGGCCCGCGATCTCTTCGAATCGGGACGCCTGGGGCCGGCCATTCGAAGCCTTGAACGCCTCCGTGCCGCCCATCCGTCCGACGCGCAGGCCGCGGCCGCGCTGGCCTATTACGAATCGCTCCGGGGCCGCTGGAGGCGCGCCGACGGCCTCTACCGCGAGGCGGTGCGGCTCGACCCCACCGACGCGGAGCTGCGGCAGGACTGGCGCGATCTGCACGCGGAACGCGCCCCCCAGGCCGGGCTGAGCCTGGTCCGCGACACCGACGGCGACGACATCGAGAGCCTCCGCGCCCACGCCGACGCGCGGTGGATGCCCGGCGACGGCGTCGAGGCGGGCGGGTGGGCGGATGCCATCCGCCTCGACGCCGACGCGCTGCAGACGGACGACGGACGGGACGAACCGTTCCACGGAGAGCGGCAGTGGGCCGGGGTCTTCGTCCGATACACGACCGAGAGGGCGCGATGGGTCCGGGCCGAAGGCTTCGCCTCGGGGGCGGGCGCCGGCGGCCACGTCTCCGCGGGCCGGTGGGACAACCTCGGCGAGACGAGCTTCCTCGCGGACTACCGCCGTCCGTACTGGGAGGTGAGCGAGGGCATCGCCGGCGACGCCACCCGGGACCGCCTGGCGCTGCGCCGAAGCCTGG
>VGIY01000451.1 GCA_016867695.1 Candidatus Eiseniibacteriota bacterium
TCCCGCGCGAGACGGTCGACGAGCTCGAGTACCACCTGCTGCTGGTCTACACCGGCGGCACGCGCACGTCGGCGCGCATCGTCGACACGCAGATGGAGCGCTACCGCAGCGGAGAGAAGGGCGCCGTGGCCGGCCTGGACGAGCTCAAGCGCCTGGCGACGGAGCTGAAGAACCTGCTGCTGCGCGGCCGGCTCGACGACTTCGGCCGCGGGCTGCACGCGGCCTGGGAGACGAAGAAGCGGCTCGCCGAGGCGATCACCAACGAGGCGATCGACCGCCTCTACGCGAGCGCGCTGGAGGCCGGGGCGCTGGGGGGCAAGATCCTCGGCGCCGGCGGCGGCGGCCACCTGCTGCTCTACTGCCCGATCTCGCGCAAGCCGGCCGTGGCCGCGCAGCTCGAGGAGCTGGGCGGGCGCGTCGTGCCCTTCGCCTTCGAGGACCGCGGGCTGCAGACCTGGTGCGCGGGCCGGCCATGAAGATCGTCTACATCGGCACGGCCCATCCGATGCGCGGCGGGATCGCCCACTTCAACGCCATCCTGGCGCGCGAGCTGGCCGAGCGCCACGAGGTCCGCTTCCTCTCCTTCACCCGCCAGTACCCGGGGCTCTTCTTCCCCGGCAAGACGCAGTTCGTCGCCGACCCCGGCGGCGCGCCGCAGCCCGCCGTGGCCGCGCGGGCGGTTCTCGACTCGATCGATCCGCTCTCCTGGCTGCGCACCGCGCGCCTGGCGGCCGCCGAGCGACCCGACCTGCTGCTCTTCAAGTACTGGATGCCCTTCTTCGCCCCCGCCTTCGGCACGATCATCCGCCGGGTCAAGCGCCGCCTGCCGGCGCGGGCGCTCTTCGTCTGCGACAACGTCATCCCCCACGAGCGGCGGCCGCTGGACGGCGCGCTGACCCGCTACGCCCTCGGCCCGGCCGACGGCTTCGTCGTCCTCTCGGCGGCGGTGCGCGACGACCTGCTCGCGGTCCGGCCCGACGCGCGCTGGAGGCTCGTCCCGCACCCGATCTACGACATCTTCGGCGCCCGCGGCGACAAGGCGGCGGCGCGGCGGGAGCTGGGGCTGGGGGAGGGCCCCTGGTTGCTCTTCTTCGGCTACGTGCGCCGCTACAAGGGGCTCGATCTGATCATCGAGGCGCTGCCGCGGATCCGCGAGCGCGTGCCGGTGCGGCTGCTGGTGGCGGGCGAGTTCTACGAGGGGGAGGCGCGCTACCGCGAGCGGGTGCGCGAGCTGGGGCTCGGCGACGCCGTGCGCTTCGACGCCGACTACATTCCCGAGAGCCGCGTGCCGCTCTACTTCTCCGCCGCCGACGCGGCGGTTCTCCCCTATCATTCGGCGACGCAGAGCGGGATCGTCCAGGTGGCCTACCACCTCGACACGCCCGTCCTCTGCACCGCGGTCGGGGGGCTGCACGAGGTCGTCCGCGAGGGGCGCACGGGCTTCGTCGTCCCCCCCGAGGATGTGCCGGCGCTGGCCCAAGCGGTGATCCGCTTCTACGAAGAGGGCTGGGAGGAGCGCCTGCGCGCCGGCGTGCGCGAGGTCAAGGGGGAGTACTCGTGGGCGCCGCTCGTGCGGGCCATCGAGGAGCTGGCGCGGGACGATCCGGACGAGCGAGGTGGACGATGAGGGAGCAGATCACGCAGGGCATCCGCGAGAGCATCCGCGTCAAGGAGCGCCTGCTCGAGGAGCTGCCCCTGCTGGAGCAGATGGCGCGGATCCTCTTCGACTGCATCCGCGGCGGCGGCAAGGCGATCTTCTTCGGCAACGGGGGCTCGGCGGCCGACGCGCAGCACCTGGCGGCCGAGCTGGCCGGGCGCTTCTACCTCGACCGCCCCTCGCTGCCGGCGCTGTCGCTGGCGGCCAACACGAGCACGCTGACCGCGGTCGGCAACGACTACGGCTTCGACCACATCTTCGCCCGACAGCTGCCCGGCGTCGGCTCGCGCGGCGACGTGGCCGTGGCCATCTCGACCAGCGGCAACTCGGCCAATGTGATCGCGGCGGCGCGGCTGGCGCGGCGGATGGGGATGATCACCTTCGGCTGGACGGGCAGGGGAGGAGGCGAGCTCGGGCCGCTCGTCGATTACCACCTGCGCATCGACTCGGAGGACTCGCCGCGCATCCAGGAGGCCCACATCCTGGCGGGCCACCTGCTGTGCGAGATCGTCGAGCGGCGGCTCTTCGCGCCCTAGCCGCGGCGGGGGCGCGGCGCGCGGCCGGGCCAGGTGAGCGGGACCGCGGCGCGCGGCCGGGCCCGGGGAGCGGGACCGCGGCGCGCGGCCGGGCCCGGTGAGCGGGAGCACAGGCGCCGGGGCGCGTTGACGAGGGGCCGCGCGAGCCGCTACAATATACGGGAATTTGTGCGGTTAGCCCGGCCGCCGGAGCCGGTCCGGCGGCGTTCGGGCTCCCCGGTCCGCTCCCGAGCCG
>VGIY01000452.1 GCA_016867695.1 Candidatus Eiseniibacteriota bacterium
AGGCGATCCGGCTCTGGCGGCTCTCCTCGTGCACCTGGGAGTACCAGGTGGGATGCTCCATGTAGGCCCGCAGCGCCTCGTGCACGCGGTCCATGTGGGCGAGGAAGGTTTCCCGCGCGGCCAGCTCGTTCAGCCGCTCCTGGTCGATGCTCGAGAGCAGCGCGATCGGGTTGTGGTGGCTGCTGCTCCAGAGGGCGTGATCGATGCGCTCGAAGAGGGCCACCGCGTCCGTGCTCCAGGTCCACCAGAGGTTGCGGGCGATCTCCAGCAGCGGGCTGAGCCGATCCGGCAGCGTGGCGCGGACGCGGAATTTCTGGATCGTCTTCATCGCTCCTCGCCGGCCGCACCTCGCGGCTCTCCGTCCGCGGCGTCCGCCTCGAGGCGGGCATGGCCGCGGGGGGCCGCCACGAACGCGCGCGCCCGTCCCGGCTGCGGATCGACCGCGGCGCCCCGCCGGGAGCGGCCTCCGGGCGGCGCGCCCCGTGCTGCACGGCCGTCCGGGTACGGAATGCCGGACCATACTCGCAGGCTCGCGACAAGGTCCAGTCCCTGATATCCTTAGCATCGTCGGATGCGGCCGGGATCTTGAACGGCCCGGAGGGCTCGCCGGACAGCGGCGCTCCCGGGGAGGATAAGAAGAGATCGATTGGCGCGCGGAAGGCCCTTCGGCGACAATGCCTTGCCGGTGCGGCAAGAGGAGAGGTCCGCGGCTGCCGCGGGCTCGGTGAGGACGAGGAGGAGAGCATGGCCGAGACTCGTTTGACCAAGGAGCAGATGGAGGCCAAGGCGGCCCAGCCCGGAATCGACGCGATGAGGTTGCATCCCTTCTACAAGGGCAAGGTCGAGGTCGTCCCCAAGTGCGTCGTGCGCGACTTCAGCGACTTCGCCATCTGGTACACGCCCGGCGTCGCCAAGCCCTGCCTGGACATCAAGGCCAACCCGGAGAAGGTCTTCGAGCACACGAACAAGGGGAACTTCGTCGCCGTCCTGACCGACGGCACCCGCGTGCTCGGCCTGGGAGACATCGGGCCCGAGGCGAGCATGCCGGTCATGGAGGGCAAGGCGCTGCTCTTCAAGTATCTCGGCGGCGTGGACGCCTTCCCGATCTGCATCGACGAGAAGGACCCCGACAAGTTCATCGAGATCGGCCTGGCGCTGCAGCCCACCTTCGGCGGCTTCAACCTGGAAGACCTGTCGCAGCCGAAGTGCTTCCACATCCTGGACACGATGCGGGCGCGGGCGCACATCCCCGTCTGGCACGACGATCAGCAGGGCACGGCGGCGATCATCTTCGCCGGCCTGGTCAACGCGGTGAAGTTCGTCGGCAAGTCGCTCCAGGGCGTCAAGATCGTGCTCATCGGCGCGGGCGCGGCCAACATCCGCGCGGCGCACGTGATGTACAAAGGGGGCGTGCCCTGGGAGAACATGATCCTGCTCGACTCCAAGGGCACGCTCCACCGCGGGCGCACGGAACTGCAGGACGACTTCAAGGAGAAGTGGGAGCTCTGCCTGATCACCAACGGCGATCAGGTCAAGGGGGGCATTCCCGAGGCGATGCGCGGCGCCGACGTCGTCATCGGCGCCTCCAAGCCCGGACCGGGGGTGATCAAGCCCGAGTGGGTGACGGCGATGGCCAAGGACTCGATCGTCATGCCCTGCGCCAATCCCGTCCCCGAGATCTGGCCCTGGGAGGCCAAGGAGGCCGGCGCGCGCGTCGTCGCCACCGGGCGCAGCGACTTCCCCAATCAGGTCAACAACTCCCTCGGCTTCCCCGGGATCTTCCGCGGCACGCTGGATGTCATGGCGACGACGATCACCGACGAGATGTGCATCGCCGCCGCCCTCGAGCTGGCCAAGGTCGCCGAGGACAAGGGCCTGCGCGAGGACTACATCATCCCGAGCATGAACGAGTGGGAGGTCTATCCGCGCGAGGCGGTGGCCGTGGGGTTGAAGGCGATCGAGCAGGGCGTCGCGCGCCGGAAGCTGTCGCCCGAGGAGCTGCTGAAGACGGCCGAGGAGAAGATCCGCCGCGCCCGCGAGGAGACGCACCTGCTGATGAAGGAGGGCTTCATCGTCCCGGCGCCCGGGGCGTAGGCCGCTCGCCGGTCGATCCCGGCCGCCCCGGCCGGGATCGACCGCTCCCGGCGCCGGACGGGCAAGCCGCTCCGCCGCCACGGATCCGTCGCCGACAGGCCCCGGCCGGGATCGACCGATCTTCGCTTCGCCCCGGCCCGCGAGTCGCATGACGCTCGCCGGCCGGGGCGTGCAGCCTGCACGGTCCCGGCCCTTCCGGGACCCTGAGCGATCCCCGTAACGAGAAGCTCGACAGCCGGTTGCCTGTTATCGGAGCCCGCGGCACGCTTGCTGCCGGGAGAGAGCTCGGGAGATTCCGTGCGCGGCCCTTGCGGGAGCGGCGGCCCCGGAG
>VGIY01000453.1 GCA_016867695.1 Candidatus Eiseniibacteriota bacterium
GCCTGCACGAAGCCCCGCTCGAAGAAGGAGGCGTCGCGGGCCATCCAGACGCCCTGCTTGTAGCTGGTCCAGGCCTGGGCGATCCCGACCGGGAAGAGGGTCCCCAGGGTCATCATGATCAGTCCGACGTTCATCCCCCAGAACGACAGGCGCAGCAGCTTGTCGTTCCAGCGCTCCTTCTCCACCAGCCCCCTCCAGGCGAAGAGGAGAAGCCCGATCGAGAGCATGCCGTAGACGCCGAAGAGCGCCCCGTGGGCGTGGTTCATGGTCAGGTAGGTGCCATGCTCGTAGTAGTTGACGATCGGCAGGTTGATCAGGAAGCCGAAGACGCCGGCGCCGAGGAAGTTCCAGAACGACGAGGCGACGAGGAAGTACATGGGCCACTTGTAGGGGAAGCTCGCGCCCCGTTCCCGCACTTCGCGGTACTCCATCAGCCCGCGCACGACCAGACCGAAGAGAGGGATCGGCTCCATCGACGAGAAGACCGCCCCCAGCCCGAGCCAGAACGAGGGCCCGCCGTACCAGAAGTAGTGGTGAGCGGTGCCCAGGATGCCGCTGAGAAAGGTTATCGCCGCGGTGAAGTAGGCGACGATTAGCGCGGAGCGGGCCGAGACGAGGCCCATCGTCACCAGCAGCACCGAGATCACGCCGACGCCGAAGAACTCGAAGATGCTCTCGACCCAGATGTGGACGACGAACCAGCGCCAGTAGTCGGCCACGGTCAGGTGGCTGCCCCGCCCGTAGAAGAGGCCGAAGGCGAAGAAGGCGACGACGAGCGCGGCGCTGAAGACGTAGAACATGACCAGCGCCCGGTAGTCCTCGTTGACCGCCTTGCGCAGCCCCGCCCCGATCGCCCGGTAGATGATCGCCAGCCAGGCGATCAGCCCGACGAAGAGCAGGATCTGCCAGAGCCGCCCCAGCTCGAGGTACTCCCAGCCCTGATGCCCCAGCCAGAACCACCACTCGCCCAGCTGGCCCCGGATGCCGGCCACCTGGCCGAGGAGGCTGCCGACGGCGACGGTCAGGATGGCCCCGAAGAGGATGTGCACCAGCAGGGCCTGCCTGCGCGGTTCCCGCCCGCCGATGATCGGAGCGAGATAGACCGCCGAGGCGACCCAAGTCGTGGCGATCCAGAACACCGCCAGCTGCAGGTGCCAGGACTTGGCCCAGCTGTAGGGGATGAGCTGGGCCAGAAAGGGGATGTAGAAGCGCCCGGGATGGACGGTGTAGTGGGCGAGCAGCCCGCCGAAGCAGGTCTGCGCCAGGAAGAGGAGGATGACGACCAGAAAGTACTTGGCCGCGGCGAACTGGCTCGGTGTGAGCGGCAGGTCGATCAGCTTCCAGGCCAGCGGCGCGCTCTTGGCCCCTCCGTACCAGACGCGGTAGTGATGGACGAAGTAGATGAAGAAGCCGAGCGCCAGGAAGAGCGCCAGGACGCCCCCCAGGCTCCAGAGGTAGGTCTCGGCCGTGGCCACGTTGCCGACGGCGCGGTCGGGCGGCCAGTTGCCGGTGTAGCTGTAGTCCTTGCCCGGGCGGTTGGCGGCGGCGGCCCAGGCGGTCCAGAAGAAGAAGCGCCCGAGCTGGGTGCGTTGCTCGGCGGTGCGCACCGTGAGCGGCAGGAAGCCGTAACGCTCGTCGCCGTCGCGCATCGTGCGCTCCCAGAGCTCGGCCACGCGCGCCAGCGCCGCCACCTGATCGCCGGTCAGCCGCAGCTCGTCGCGGGCCGCGTCGTAGCGGTTGGTCTTCATCTGCTCGGCCACGCGCAGGTCGATCAGCTGGCGGTCGATCGGGATCAGCTGCTCGTAGTTCCGGCCGAAGAAGCGCTGGGAGAGGAGGGCCTGCAGCTCGACCGCCATGCGGTGCAGAGTGACTGCCGAGAACTCCATGCCGCGCTGGGAGCCGTGGCCCCACACGCTGCCGTGGTCCATGAGGCCGTAGCGCTGGTAGACGTCCTGGCCCGCCAGGATGTCGGCCTTGGTGAAGAGCTGGGCGCCGTCGGGGCCCAGCACGCGGCCCGGGTAGGGCGGGGCGTGCCGGTTGGCGAAGTGGCCGCCGATCAGCAGCACGGCCATGGCCAGGACGAAACAGACGATGGCCGCCCACTTGAGCCGGGTCACGATCATCGAGTCCTCCTTCCGTCCGTTGCGGTCTTCCGCCCGCCGGCGCGCCCCTGCGGCCCGCGCGGCCGGCTCGGGACGGCATGCTTCCGCCCTCGTAGAGCGGGGCGGATGCGGAAGTCGGCGAGCGTCACGCCGCCCAGGCGCCGTCGTGTCTGGTCGAGGAGGTCGCGCTGCAGGCCGCGGAAGACGCAGGCGCCGCGATCGCAGATGGACTCGCCGAGGATGCAGCCCTCCTCGACGAGCTTGCCGTCCACCGCCTCGAGGATCTCGAGCACGGGGATCGCCGCCGCCGCCCGCTCCAGCC
>VGIY01000454.1 GCA_016867695.1 Candidatus Eiseniibacteriota bacterium
TCGACGCCCGCATCGTCGCCACGACCAATGCCGACCTCGATGCGCGCGTGCGCGACGGGCGCTTCCGGCTCGACCTGCTCTATCGCCTCAAGGTCGTGCCCGTGCGCCTGCCGCCGCTGCGCGAGCGCCGCGACGACATCCCGCTGCTCGCCCAGCACTTCCTCGAGCGAGCCGGCCGGGAGGACGGAGCGGCGCCGCGGGGACTGAGCCGCGAGGCGCTGGCGCTGCTAGTGCAGCACGATTGGCCCGGCAATGTCCGCGAGCTCGAGAACGTCATCGCCCGGGCCGCGGTGATCTGCCGCCGGGGACCGGTCGAGCGCGAGCACCTGCTCTGGGAGGAGTGCTGCCCCCCGCCCGGCGCGCTCCGTGGCGGCGGCCCCGCGGCGTCCGTGCTGGGTGGTCTGGAGGCGGGGGCCTCGCTCTGGGAGGTCGAGCGCGCCTGGATCCTGGCCACGCTCGAGCAGGAGGGGGGCAATCGCACCCGTGCGGCCAGGCGCCTGGGCGTGAGCGTGCGCACGGTCCGCAACAAGCTGCGCGAGTACGAGGCCGGCGGAGGGGGCGTGGCGCGCCTGGCCGCCTGATTCCCCCTCGCCGGGGAAGGACTTGCCGCCCCGGGCAGGAACTTCCCACCCCCCACGCTTCCCGCCGTTTCTAGCCGAACACGACAACACGCCTTCCCGGAGCAAGATAGGGAGCCCGGTCCGCGCCCCCGCGGCGCGGCACGCGCCTTGCACCTCGGGCTCCGGACGCTCCCCGGCAGGCCGGGAGCAGGGAGGTTGTGGATGATTCGCCAGATCCTCTTCGGCAGCCGCTCGCTCGCCCTGCTCAAGGGCGGGCTCGACGCGGGCGCCGCGCGCATACGGGTGACGGCCGAGAACATTGCCCACGCCGAGACGCCGGGCTACACGCCCCGCGAGGTGCGCTTCGAGGAGCTCCTCGGCCGCGCCCGGGCCGCCGGCGAGGTGCCGCTGGCCCGGTCGCACGGCGCGCACCTGACGGCGGGGAGCGCCTCGGGAGAGATCCCCCGCCCGCGCATCGTCGCCCGCGCGGGGCGCGACGGCGCCGAGGGCGCGGACATCGAGCGCGAGATGGTCGCGCTGCAGAAGAACGAGATCCAGTTCCGGGCGCTCAGTCAGATGCTGGCGGACAGGTATCGGCAGTTGCGCGAGGTGATCCGGCCGTCCTAGCGGCCGGAGGTCCGCGCGGGGAGAGAAGGTCATGCGCGTCGACTACCTCGATCGGCTGGAGGTGAGCGCCTCGGCCCTGGCGGCCTACCGCCAGCGCATGAACGCGATCGCCGAGAACCTCGCCAACGCGCAGACGACCCGCACGCCCGAGGGGGGCCCCTACCGCCGCCAGGAGGTCGTCTTCGAGGCGGGCGCGGTCCCCGCCGCGGGGGACGCGGGGGGCGGACGCGGGGCGGTCGAGTCGGCCCTGTCGGGACCGCGGAGCGTGCGCGCACGCGTCGTCGCCGACACGACCACGCCCTTCACCGAGATCTACGACCCGGGGCATCCCGACGCCGATGGAAACGGGATCGTCCGCTACCCGAATGTCAACCCGGTCACCGAGATGGTCAACCTGGTCCTGGCCGCGCGCGCCTACGAAGCCAATGTGGCCGCGCTGCAGGCCGAAAAGCGGATGCAGGAGCTCTCCCTGGGGATCGGGCGCGCCTAACGGGGCGCGCCACGGCGGCGAGAGCGGGGGAGGCGTGAAGCGATGAACGCGGTGGGCGGGATCGGTGGAGCGGGTCTCTGGGGGCCGGCGGCGGGGCGCGCCTCGGCCGGGCCGGCCACGCTGCGCCAGGTCGAGCCGCTGCGCGGGCTCACGCTCGGGGCGGGGCCCGAGGGCTCCGCCGCGGCGCCGGCGGGGCCGAGCTTCTCCGAGACCCTCTCCCAGGTGCTCGGCGAGGTCAACGGCCTGCAGGCGCGCGCCGACACGCTGGTCGCGCGTCTGGCCGCCGGCGAGATCGAGAACGTCCACGACGTCCTCATCGCCCAGCAGGAGGCGGGGCTGGCGCTGCGCCTGATCCAGGAGGTGCGCGACAAGCTCGTCGCCGCCTACCAGGAACTGATGCGCATGCAGGTCTAGGGCGAGGGTGAGGAAGGAGGAGGCCCGTGCCGACTCTCGAGCAGATGCGCAAGATCTGGGAACGCCTGCCCGCGGCCCAGCGCCTCTCGATCGTCGTGATCGGAGCGGCGCTGATCGCTCTGATCATCGCCGTCGGCACCTGGGCGGGCCGCGAGGAGTACACCGTCCTCTACGGCAACCTCGACCCCGAGGACGCCGGCGCGGTGGTCGAGGAGCTGCGTTCCCAGAGCGTCGCCTACAAGCTCGCCAACGGCGGGCGCACGGTGCTCGTCCCCACGGCGCGCGTCTACGACACGCGCCTGGCGCTCGCCTCGTCCGGATTGCCC
>VGIY01000455.1 GCA_016867695.1 Candidatus Eiseniibacteriota bacterium
AGCCACGGCGCGCTGGGGCCGCGCGAAGCGGACCCGGACGCGCCCGGGCCCGAGGGGGCTGACGACCGCGTCGGCGCCCTCGTGGCGATAGCGGATCGCCGCCCGCACGGCGCGCGGCCCATCCAGGCCGGGCAGCGCGATCCAGTGGACCGGCTCGGCCTCCAACTCCTCCCGATAGAGGAGCCGCTCCGGGCCGGCGAGAACGGCGTTGCGCCCCGGGTCGAGCCCGACGACGTAGAGCGGCTCCCGAGCCGAGACGCCCAGGCCGCGGCGCTGTCCGATCGTGTAGTTCCCCAGGCCGGAGTGGCGGCCGATCTCTCCGCCCCGCTCATCGAGGATCGGCCCCGGCCCCCCCGCCCCGCCGAGGATGGCGCGGTAGCCCCCGCTGACGAAGTCCTGGCTCTCGCGCTTCTCGGCCACCGGCAGCGCCAGGGCGCGGGCGCGCTCGCGGACTTCGGCCTTGGTCAGCTCCCCCAACGGCAGCAGCGCGCGCGCCAGGTGGGCCTGGGTCAGGAAGCTGAGGAAGTAGCTCTGGTCCTTGGCCCGATCGCGCCCGCGGCAGAGCAGGAATCTCCCGCTCGCCTCGTCGCGCCGCACCCGCGCGTAGTGGCCCGTGGCCATCGCCTGGCAGCCCGCGCCCAGATCCCGCAGCCGCTCGAAGAGCAGCTCGAACTTCATCCAGCGGTTGCAGTGGACGCAGGGATTGGGCGTCGTCCCCAGGCGATAGGCCCGCACGCAGGGCTCCAGGATCCTCGCCGAGTACTCCGCGGCCAGATCGATCTCGTGGAAGGGGATGGCGAGCGCGGCGGCCACCCCTGCGGCGTCGCGGACGTCGTCGATCTCGCCTGGCCCGTAGCAGGCTCCGCCCCCCGCGCCGCTCGGCAGCGGGCGGCCGTCCCAGATGCGCATGGTGACGCCGACGACCTCGTGGCCCGCCTCCCGGAGCAGGGCGGCCGCCACGGCCGAGTCGACGCCTCCGCTGAGCCCCACGGCGACGCGCATGGCCGAAACCCTCCCGCGCCGGCGGCCCCGGCCGGGGACCGCCGCCTCGCGCCCGGCGCTGCCCCTCCCCTCTTCCCGGCATCCCGAGGGACCCGCGCCTAGTCATGTCCCGAAGGCGCCGCGCCACGGGGTCGACGAGAAGTCGCGAGCCGTCAGTGGAAGAGGAACTGGCAGACGTCGCCGTCCCGGAGCGCGTAGTCGCGCCCCTCGGTGCGGATCAGGCCGTGCTTGTGGAGCTCGGCGCGGCTGCCGTGGCGCAGCAGGTCGTCGACGCCCATGACCTGGACGCGGATGAAGCCCTGGGCCATGTCGGTGTGGATGCGCCCCGCGGCTTGCGGGGCGGTCGTTCCCTGCGGGATCAGCCAGGCCTGCAGCTTCTCGTTGGCGGTGGTGTAGAAGGTGATCAGGCGCAGCAGGGAGCGGCCGGCGCCGACGAGCCGCTGGAGCGCGCCCCCCTCGAGGCCGAAGTCCCGGGCGAAAGCGGCGCGCTCCTCCTCGGGGAGCTGGGCGAGCTCCTCCTCGATGCGCGCCGAGACGGGAAGAACGGGCACGCCCGGGCCCGCGGCCTCGGCCAGGGCGGCGAGGCCGGATCCTCCCCCGAGATCGCCCTCACCGACATTGGCGACGATCAGGAAGGGCTTCATCGTCAGCAGCCGGAACTCGGCGACCCAGGGATCCCTCGTCTCCTCCTCCGGCAGCGCGCGCAACGGCACGCCGCGCTTGACCGCGGCGATCAGCCGGCCCACGCGCTCGAGCTCCCGTTCGGCCTCCCTGGGGTGCGCCTTGGCCTGCTTGCGGATGCGCTCCTCGATCTTCTCCAGGCTCTCGAGGTCGGCCAGCAGCAGCTCGGTCTCGACGATCTCGAAGTCGGCCCGGGGATCGACGCGCCCGGCGACATGGGCGACACCCTCGTCGGCGAAGCAGCGGACGACATGGACGACAGCGTCGACATCGCGGATGTGGCCGAGGAACTTGTTGCCCAGCCCCTCGCCGCGGCTCGCGCCCTCGACCAGGCCGGCGATGTCGACGAACTCGATCGTCGCCGGAATGACCTCCTCTGGCGCGAGCGCCTGCGCCAGGGCCTGCAGCCGCGGATCCTCGATGGCCACGACGCCGGTGTTCTTCTCGATCGTGCAGAAGGGGTAGTTCGAGGCCTCGGCGCGGGCCTGGGTGAGCGCGTTCAGGAGCGTCGACTTGCCCACGTTGGGCATGCCGACGATGCCGAGCTTGAGCGACATGCGCGCCGCCTCCCCGGGATCAGACGAGCGAGAACCAGCCCTTCAAGCCGCCGAACAGGGCCAGGTTGATGATCAGGATGAGCCCGAGCAGCGCCGCGGCGGCGACCGGGATCAGCACCGCGATCACCGCGCGCGGGCGGTCGAGGCCGTAGAGCTCCTCCAGCGCGACGCAGGCG
>VGIY01000456.1 GCA_016867695.1 Candidatus Eiseniibacteriota bacterium
GACATCAGGTTGAGGTTGACCTTGGCGAAGTAGAGGCAGGCGAAGGTCGTGAAGATCGACACGGGAATGGCCAGGCTGACGACCACCGGGCTGCGCCAGTCGCGGAGGAAGAAGAGCAGGACCAGGAAGGCCAGCACCGCGCCATAGAGCAGGGAGTCGCGCAGGCCCTGGAACGACTCGGCGACGAAGTCGGCGTCCCGGTAGACGAAGCTGTAGCGGAAGTCGGGATACTGCTGGCCGACGATGTCCAGGATCCGATCCGCCTCGCGGGTCGCCTGGATCGTGTTCGCGCCCACCTCCTTGTACAAGTGCAGGGCGACGACCTCCCGGCCGCCCAGCAGGGTGACCCCCTCCGGCTCCTTGAGCGCGTCGAGGACCTCGGCCACGTCGCCGATGGTGATGCCCGGCGTCGCCCCGGGGATCTCGGTGCGGCGGATGTCGTCGAGGCTCTCGAACTCGCCGAGGATGCGCAACGGCAGGTGCAGCGGTCCGCGGCGGATGCGGCCGCCGGGGAAGCTGATGTTGGCCACCTGCAGCGCCCGGCGAAGCTGCTCCATGGTGATGCCGTAGAGGCGCAGCTTGGCGAAGTCGGGGCGCACGAGGATCTCCCGCTCCGCTCCGCCGATCAACTCCGCCTGGCTGATCCCCGAGACCTGCTCGAGGGCGGGCTTGACCACGTCGCGGGCGAAGCCGGTCTTCTGCGCCAGCTCCCCCTCCACGCCGAGGACGAGGATGGCGATCGGCCGCGAGCCGGGATCCCAGCGCAGGATGATCGGCCGGTCGGCGTCGGCGGGGAAGTTCTCGTGGTAGGAGACCCGGTCGACCGCCTCGCGCAGGTGCAGGTTGGCGAAGTCCATGTCCGTGCCCCAGTCGTACTGCACGGTGACGGTCGAGACGCCTTCGCGAGTGCGCGAGACGACGCGGCGCACGCCGGCGAGCCCGGTGATCACCTCCTCCAGGGGCTGCGTGACCAGGCGCGCCAGGTCGTCGGCCGGCGTGTTGGCGTAGTGGGTGATGAGGGTCAGGTTGGGATAGCGGATCGTCGGCAGCAGGTCGACCGGCAGGCGCTCCAGGCCCATGACGCCGAGCAGCAGCAGGCCGGCGAAGATCATCACCACCGCGATGGGGCGGTGGATGGCGAGCCGGATCATGTTCGCGCCCCGTCTAGCGGTTCGACGCCCAGCGATCGCGTGGCGGGAGCGTGCGCTGGACGTCGAGCTTCGCCTCGTGCGCCAGCGTCAGGTGGTCGCTGACGACGACGCGGTCCCCTGGCTGCAGCGAGCCCCCGCTGTGCACCGCCCGGATCTCGATCCAATCGTCGTTCTCCAGGCCGGTGTCGACATAGAGCCACTGCGCGCGGTCGCCCGCGACCTTGAAGACGAGGGGGCGGTCGTCGCGCACGAGCACCGCCTCCTTGGGCACCTGCAGGCGGTCGTGGTGCACCCAGCCGGCGATCTCCGCGCGGGCGAACATGCCCGGCCGGAAGCGCGCTTGATCGTTGTCGAAGCGCACCAGCACCTCGCAGGTGCGGCTCGACTCGTCGAGCCGCGGGCTGATCACGTCGACCCGCGCCTCGAGGGTGTCGCCCGTGGCCGGCACCGCGAGGAGGACGGCGCGGCCCGGCTGCAGGTTGCCGAGGTCGGACTCGAGGACGTGCAGGACCGCCTCGAGCCGGTCGTTGTTGTAGAGGCGGCAGATGCGCGCCCCCGCGCCGAGGATCTCCCCCGGCACGGCGGTGACGCTCTCGACGACGCCGGTGAAGGGGGCGCGGATCTCGGTGTGGTCGAGGCTGAGCCGCGCCCGCTCCTCGGCGAGGCGCGTTTCCGCCAGCCCGCTGCGCGACTCGTGGAGCTGGCGGCGGAAGGCCCCCTGCTCCAGCGCGGCCAGCTCGAGCTCGAGCAGCAGGGCGGAGAACTGCTCGTCGGCGATCTCGCCCCGTCGCAGCCGCTCCTCCAGCTCCGACCGGCGCGCGGCGAAGGCCTCCTGCGCCTCGCGGGGAGACACGGGAACCTCGCCCTCCGCGGCGTAGCGCGAGAGGGCCTGGAGGTGCCTGTGCCGGGCCTCCTCGAGCTGCAGGGCGTGCTCCCGCGGATCGATGCGGGCGAGAAGCTGGCCGGCCCGGACGCGGTCGCCGTCGCGGACCCTGACCTCGAGGAGCTGGCCGCCGATCTTCGCCCGCACCTCGACGCTGAGCGGGGTGCGGATGGCACCGTCGGCGCGGATGGGAACGACCAGGTCGCCCAGTCTCACCTCGGCCGCGTCGACGCGGATCGCCCGCTCCTGCCGGCCCGCGGCCTGGAGGGTGTCTGACGCCGCGCGCGCCGAGTCGGCCGGCGCGGGAGAGTCGTCCCCCCCGCCGCCGCAGCCGCCCAGCGCGGCCAGCAGGATCAGCATCAGCGCCCCCGCG
>VGIY01000457.1 GCA_016867695.1 Candidatus Eiseniibacteriota bacterium
GACCTGCGCCCGCAGCGCGCGCAGGGAGTCGGCCTGGGCGCCGAGCGCCGGCGCCCCGGCCTCCGCCGCGGCGGGCGCCTCGCCGCCGGCCGCCGGGGCGACGCTCGCGGCGCGCGCTTGCAGCCGCGGCAGGATCTGCTGCCGCGCGATCCCCGTCGCCCAGAGCAGTCCCGCCGTCAGGAGCAGCGAGGCGGCGGCGAAGACCGCCAGCAGCCCCCCGATCTGAGCCGAGCCGCGCTCGTTCATCGCTCCCACCTCCTAGGCCGCCTCGCGCGCCGTCAGGCGGCGATGGCGAACGCCGGCGACCTCGTCGAGCTCGCGACCCTCCTCGCGCAGCACCTCCTGCACGAACTCGAGGTAGCGGCGCTCGCGCAGCCGCTCGACCGCCTGGCGCTCCTGTCGCGCCCGGGTGAACCGTCGCCGGTCGCTCTCCACGGTCCGGATCCAGGCTCCCAGCCGTCCGACCGCCTCTTCGCGGCGGTCCCGCAGGGCCCCCAGGTAGCGGTCCTCGGCCGCGAGCGCGGCGCCGTCGAGCCTTCCCTGGCGCGGACAGGCGCCGGCGCCGGCCGCCAGAGCTGCATCGAGTCGCATGATCCCCTCCTCCTCCGCCTGGCGCGCCCGCTCGCTGTCGGCGAGCCGCGCGCGGGCGCGGTCGACCTCGATCTCCCGGATCCTCTCCAGCCCATGCAGCGCGAAACGGAACTTCTTCACGACCTCCTCCAACCGGCCGGCGTGAGCGCGGGCGCCATCGGCGCCTCTTCGCGCCTCGCCTGGACGGGCGCGGCCAGCTGCCGCAGCCGGGCGAGCGTCTCCTCGTAGGTCGACCCGTCGGGCGGCCGCTGCGTGAGGAAGGCCCGGATAGCCGGCAAACGCTCGATCGCCTCGTCGACCGCCGGATTCGAGCCGGCCACGTAGGCGCCCAGGTTGAGCACCTCCTCGACCTCGGCGTGGACGGCCAGCAGGCGCCGGATCTCCTCGGCGGCCGACAGGTGCTCGGGGGTCGCGACCTGGGGCATGATCCGGCTGACGCTGGCCAGCACGTCGACCGCCGGGTAGTGATTGCGCTGCGCCAGGCGGCGGGAGAGGGCGATGTGGCCGTCGAGGATGGCGCGCGAGGCGTCGCTGACCGGCTCGCTCAGGTCGTCGGCCTCGACCAGGACGGCGAAGAGCCCGGTGATGCTTCCGCGCCGCGCGGCCCCGACGCGCTCCAGCAGCTGCGGCAGGAGCGCGAAGGCGGAGGGGGGATAGCCCTTGGTCGTCGGCGGCTCGCCGGCGGCGAGCCCGATCTCGCGCTGGGCCATGACGGCGCGGGTGAGCGAGTCCATCATGAAGAGGACGTCGCGCCCCCGCTCGCGGAAGTGCTCGGCCAGCGTCAGCGCCACCATGGCCGCCTTGATGCGCAGCAGCGGCGGCTGTTCAGCGGTGGCGACGACGACCACGGAGCGAGCCAGCCCGTCGCCGAGGTCGCGCTCGAGGAAGTCGCGCACCTCCCGGCCGCGCTCGCCGACCAGGGCGATGACATTGACGTCGGCGCGGGCGTGGCGGGCGATCGTGCCGAGCAGCACGGACTTGCCCACCCCCGAGCCGGCGAAGATCCCCAGGCGCTGCCCCTTGCCGCAGGTCAGGAGACCGTCGATGGCGCGCACGCCCGTCGCCAGCGGCTCGTGGATCCGGCGCCGCTCGAGCGGCGCGGGGGCCTCGGCCGTGATCGGCCGCAGCGCGCCGCGCAAGGGGCCGAGCCCGTCGATCGGGTCGCCGCGTCCGTCCAGGATGCGTCCGAGCACGCCGTCGCCGGCGCGCACCGACAGCGGGCGGCGCCGTCCGCTGACGAGCGCGCCGGGCCGGATGCCCCGCGAGGCGCCCAGCGGCATGAGCAGCATGGCGTCCGCGCGGAAGCCGATCACCTCGGCCGGCAGACCCGCCGCCGTCTCGACGACGCACAGCTCGCCGACCGGAACGCGCGGGCCGGTGGCTTCGACCACCCCGCCGGCGACGCGCAGCACGCGCCCCGCCTCGGCCACCGCCGGCACGCGGGCCATGGCCCGCTCGGCGACGCGCAGATCCTCAGGCCGCATCGGCCGCCTCCGCGTCTTCCCCGCTCGCCAGGGCCTCCTCGTCGCACCACTCCTCGAGCGCCGCGGTCAGGCGCTCCAGGTGGCCCTCCACCGTCGCGTCGAAGCGCAGGGCCTGCGTCTCGACGACGCAGCCGCCCCGCTCGAGGCTCTCGTCGGCGCGCAGCTCGAGGCGCCGGCCCGCGAAGAGCGGCGAGCCCGCGCCCCCCCCCGACTCCAGGCGGGCGGCGTCGTCGGGATGGAGGCGCGCGATCAGGGCGTCGTTCTCGCCGGCGCCGCGCAGCGCGTCGGCGAGCGCCCGTGCCGCCGCCTCCTCGTCGATCGCCAGCGCG